>JALONJ010000277.1 GCA_025455045.1 Microscillaceae bacterium
AAAATAACACAACTACGTCATCCTGCGTGGAACTTTGTGGACTTTTTGAGCCTTTAAATAAATCATAATTTATTGATTATCAAATAATTACAGAAAAAAATCTAAGAGGTAAAAATTTAACAAAGTTCCACGCAGGATGACGACTTGGGGGATTTTGGATTGTTTTTTTAAAAATTTAATTTTTTGTGCTTTTTTAATATATTTCAAAATATTCACGCTAAATTATGCTGGTCAAGAAAAAAGTTGTTCTTGGCTTAAGGCATTGCTATTTTGGCGAGGTTTTTAAAAAATCTCTTTCCATAAAATCATCATTCCTACCAATAAAACCAATACGCCAAATCCTTTTTTCAAATTTTCTGCCGGTATAAAGCGATTGGCATAAGTTCCGCCCAATACTCCCACAATCGTCATCGCTGAGTAGGTCAATAAAAACTGCCACTGAATAGGGGCATTGCCCAAATCGCCCAAAAAGCCAATCAAGGAGTTGCTGGCGATAATCAATAATGATGTACCTATGGCTACTCGCATCGGCAAATTAGCCATCATCACCAAAGCCGGAACTATCAAAAAACCGCCTCCCGCGCCTACCAAACCGGCAATCAAACCGACCAAAACCCCTTGCACAAAGAGCCAATAGTAATTCAAATCTTTGTCATTTTCATTCTCGACTTGGGTGGGTTGATTGCGAAGCATCGAGATAGCCGAAAACAACATTACCAAAGCAAATATCAACATAATCATTAAGTCTTTGGTAATAAGGAACTTATCTATTTGAAAAATGATTTTAGGAATTGCCGGTACTACAAATTTGCGCATCAAAAACACCGTAATTACCGAAGGCAAAGCAAATACAACTGCGGCTTCCAGATTGAGCCAGCCCTTGCGATAGTAACGCATTGAACCCACCAAGGAAGACGAACCTATCACAAATAATGAATATGCCGAAGATGCTACCGGATTGATACCTACCAAATACACAAAAGTAGGCATCGTGAGTATAGCCCCACCCCCACCAAACAAGCCCAACACAAACCCAATCGCCAAAGCTGAAAAATATGCCAAAATCTCAATCATTAAAACTTAATTATGTTTCTTGATTTATATACGCAAAAATAAGGCTTATAACCAAAATAAATTTGGTTTTTTAGCCCGATTTCTTACATCAAAAGTTTTTTGTAAAAATATTATTTTGATTAATCAAGAATTAAATATTGGTGAAAAGATTATTGTTAAAAATAAAACTTATGATTACCTTAGTAATTACAAAATTTTCTCTTCGTTTTTCGATTTTTTACCAATATTTCTTATTTATGCAGATTGATATGGAATAAGATTCAAATCGATAAAGTTTATACTCTATGCTGTAAGATAAAATTTAAAACCTTAAAAATCATAATACATTGACAATCAGTTAGTTATACAAAAAATTAAAATACGCCATTTTTTTATTTAGTACTTTACGGCTGGTTCACTGTCGCCAAAACTCCCTACTCAAAATGTATATACGCGAACTTGATAATTTAATTGATGCCGACTCCGAAAGGTTTTTGGAATTGCAAAAAGGGCTTATCCAGGAATACGAAATTTATTTCCCCGACCCTTTTGCGCCCAAGACGCTAGTCGTAATTCCTAGCCTGACCTTAGATGCCGAAATTTTGAGTAAGCTCACCGGACAGATTCATTACGAAGAGCGAATGTTGTGTATGCTTATGCTGTTGCGAATGCCGCGTACGCACATTATTTATATGAGCAGTATGCCCATCGATGACGTAATTATCGATTATTATTTGCACCTTTTGCCGGGCATCACGGGGATGCACGCCCGCAAACGCTTGACAATGATTAGTTGCTACGACTCGTCCAATCGTCCTCTGACCGCCAAAATACTGTCTCGCCCGCGCCTGATTGAGCGCATACGCCAGAGTATTCCGGTGGGGCATAAAGTTCATATTTCCGGGTTTAACATTACGCACTTAGAAAAAGAGCTTTCGCTCAAACTGGGAATTCCGATTTATGGCTGCCCGCCGTTTCTCAATTATTGGGGGAGCAAAAGCGGTAGTCGTGAGATATTTCGCCGCGCCGGCGTTGCTTATCCGGCGGGTTATGAAGACCTCAAAGATATGAATGATGTGGTTATAGCCCTCAAAGACCTCAAAGCCCAGTTTCCTGACCTACGCCGCGCCGTAGTCAAAGTCAATGAAGGTTTTTCGGGTGATGGCAATGCGATTTTTGAATATACCAATGCCGAAATTACCGAAGACGAACTCCGGCGCAACCTCAAAATGATAGCTACCATTCCTTATGAAATTTTTGCCCTCAAAATGCGCGAGATGGGTGGGGTAGTAGAGATTTTTATTGAAGGTGAGCATAAGACTTCGCCCTCAGTGCAATGTCGCATCAATCCACTGCAAAAAGTTGATGTTATCTCAACCCACGACCAAGTATTGGGTGGTGAATCGGGGCAGGTTTATATTGGAGCTACATTTCCGGCTGATGAAGCCTACCGCCGCGAAATCGGCGAATTAGGCTTCAGAATAGCCGATGAACTCCGCAAAGTAGGGGCTTTGGGGCGATTTGGCATTGATTTTATGTCGGTCAAAACCGAAACCGGCTGGAAACATTATGCCATTGAAATCAATTTGCGCAAAGGCGGTACGACTCACCCCTTTTTGATGTTGCAATTCCTTACCGGTGGCAATTATAATTATGAAAAAGGTTTGTATGAAATGCCCAATGGTCAAACCCGCTTTTACTATGCTACCGATGGACTGGAAAGTGAAGAATACAGAAAACTAACGCCCGAAGATTTGATTGACTTAGCGATTTGCAACGACCTACATTTCGACGGTACTACTCAAGACGGCGTAATGTTTCATCTCATTGGCGCACTTTCCGAGTATGGCAAATTGGGCGTGCTGTGTGTGGGGCAAACCCCCGAACAAGCCCTCAATTTTTATAAACGGACTATGGAAGTATTGGACAAAGAAACCGGAGGAAAACACTGATACCTCAAGAGCCAAGATTTTGAGGTGATACCTACAATTTTAAAACTTCGCCAAAGTTTAGAACTTTGGCGAAGTTTTTTATGGGGTATGAATTTGGATTAGAAGAAATTAAAAATAAGTTGGGCAAATTTATTTATATAAGCAACTGACCGTGTTTGCCTTCGGCTGATAATCAGTGCATTGTATTAAAAATATTTGATAAGGAATTATTATAAAATAAAGTAACATTTTCAAAAATATAACTCATTGAAAATCAATAAGTTATTTAATTCCCAATTGTTAATTGTTAATTCCTAATGCCCTTATCACTCAAAAAACCAATGCCCAACTTTAAAAAAGGCACAGCCATTTAATTGCCGTATAACCAAATGCGGGCTTCGTCAATGTCATCAAAAAATTGCGTTTGTAAGTCGTGTGAGGCTTGGGCTTCTTCAAAAGTTTGCTCAACCGAAGTAGCCTCAAAAATATCCTCGGGCAAAATAAAGGCAACTTTTTTGACCCCAGCATTGATATAGCAGGGAACAATCGTGTGGTCGTGCCATTCTTGAATATCAGGAGTCATCACTACGTGTCCTTTGCGAGAGTCCACCAAAAAACCGCGTGGCTGGTTGGATTCTATCAAATCGCACCATTTTTCAAGATAATTCATAAATTCCTGCCCTTGTAAGCTGGCTTGCTCAAGCCAATTAGCTTCCATTATTTGGGCTTCTCGGTCGGCATATACCTGCCAACACCAATCTTCAGTAATCAGTTCACGATTCATTTGCTTGTAGATTTAAGAGTAAATAATATTTTGATTGATAAAACAAGATAATTTACGGCTAACTCATTGATAATGAATCAATTGAATTGCACAAAATCATCTAAAATTTTATTTGCTAAAGCGGTTATATAGTGCTAATTAGGGCAGAGATTAGTCAAGCATAGTTCTGAGGGGCGCGCAAAAATAATTAATTATTGGAAAAATATAGTTTATCTGATAAAAAGTTTAAGATTTTACAATCACTCACCTAAGTAATAATAGTGAATAGTGAATAGTGAATAGTGAATAGTGAATAATGTAGAATGAATAATTTTTAACTACTTGAAAGCCAATAGATTAGCAAAAAATATTGTACACGCTATTTTGTTCTTGTTACTAAAAAACGATTGTTTTGCCCAACAATTCAATTTTTTTGCCTAATTTTGCTTTACAGGAGATAGCTTCAGTTTTAGGTTTATTGTTAAAAACTTGTAAGGCACAACCTTAACCCACAACTCTCACTTGTGTTTGTTAAGTCTATACTTTGATGCGTATGCTCATCTCATAATGCCCAAGTAAGCCCCAAAAGCTCAGTCTAAGCGTATCGCTCCTTAGTGTAAGTCTAAACATCTTTTGCCGATTTTGTCGTTCGGAAAAGCCTAGTGCGCAAGTTCGATTCTTGCCGACTCCACTTATTTGTACACGAAGTGTGATTGATTTTTTGCAAACAAAATTAAATTTGATTTTTTAATCTCATAAACAATTGATAATCAGTTATTTGCAAATCAATTCAACAGCATACTTCTTGCATACATTGATTTTATCTGGGGTTGTAGCTCAGTGGAAGAGCAAGGGCGGCAACTAATAATGACCGATTGAATACGCAAAAGCCAAAAGACTCAAAACATTTCGCAAGAAAAATATTGAGTTTCGGAGATGTAGCTCAGTTGGTAGAGCTTCAGCCTGCCACGCAGAAGGTCGCGGGTTCGAGTCCCGTTGTCTCCATCGGGTGGAGTGAAGGTAAGAAACTCCACCCATTTTTTATACTTCGCTCAAAATCCAGCTTTGGGCGGCGGTTTCATTATCAAAATATTGAATTTTGAGTTTGCCAATTGCTGCTTTGCGCTTCTCAAGTATTTCTTCGACGGTCTGTTCGGTTGATAATTGATTAAAAAACTCCTGATTGGGAATAACCGCCACTTTCTCAAACAAAGACTCGCCTACAAGCTCGCGCATTACCAAGCCCGATAGCCACTCTTGAGTTTCGGGGGCTATGACAAAATCCGAATCCGACATATTGGACAAATATCGCTTGGGCTTATGGTCTTTAAACATTTGAATCAAAACCAAGTGTTCTTGCCTGAAGTCGGTATCGGTGATTTTAGGATTGTTTTTCCAATAAATACGAATGAGGGCTTGCCATGGGTGGTAAGTAATTTCAGAAAAAGGGCTATTGTAGTGTTCCATTTTGAGGCTTTTTGAAAATAACTTGCCAAAACCCAAAAAGTTAGATTTTTTTTAAAATTAAGCTAATAGAAATAAGTGCTTAAGTTATGGTACTACACTCTCGACCTAACCCTGCTTAATGCACGTTTCCAACATACCAAGCACGAGTACAAGCCAACTGATTATACATTCCCAAATGCTTGATATTCAGATATTTATAAAAAAACAAGCAACCAAAGCTGCTTGTTTTTATTTTTAAGTAAAAGGTTCTTCACCACTTTTCAGGAAAATTGTAACGCAGGCTGCCAGCCTGCGCGCGCAGATGGCTTAGGGCTAGGGTAACGCTAGAATTTTCTGAAAATGGGCAAAGAATCAAGCAAAATATATAAATCGCTGATTATCAATCAGTTATATAACTAAACAGTTTGCCCATAAAGAATTATCAGGCACTTATAAAAATCATTTTGAAATCAAATTAATCAACAAACGATACGCGCCTTCGACACCAGCCGGAATTTGACGAAAAAAAGCATAACCGGTATATATAAATCTACCCTTACCGTATTCGGCATAGAGCAAGCCTCCGGCTAATTCTTTTTCATTGGGGTCATTGGAAGCCAAGACTGTTTGGTAGTTTTTATCCCATTCTTCAGCAAAGTACAAACCACGTTCCTGAATCCAACCTTCAAAATCTTTTTCTGTAATTTTATTTGGAATATGCAAAATAGGGTGTTGGGGGTTCAAAAATTTAATCGGAGCAGTCTCCACAGTTACGCGCTCGCGCCCGATTTTGAAGGGATAAGGACCCAAGTTAGGTGTTACCAAGCGTTGATTGGTGTGGTATTGCACCAGTACAATGCCCCCTCGATTTACATAATCCATCAATTTGTCTTGGGCAAATTTGAGCCATTCTTCGGTATTATAAGCCCGAATACCGACAATAATTGCCTCGTATTTGTTCAAATCGCCTTTGATTTGTTCGTTTTTGAGCATCGTAACTTGGTAGCCCAGTTGTCGCAAGTGCGCCGGAATATCGTCGCCTGCGCCCTCGATATAGCCAATATTTTTGTTGCTGCTCAGTTTTACATCTAGTTTGGCAATTTTGGCTTGAGCATCAGGAAACAAGGTTTGAATAGGAATATGTGGGTAGGTAATGCGACGAATACCCTGTGCCAACTGAAATTCGGGGCTTCGCAAAGTCTTGACCAATACTTTTAGCTGTCCGCTTTCGGCTTTTTGCGGGGGCGTGATTTGAAACACCACATCTAATTCTTGCTCTTTTTTGGCTAATTGAAAACTTTGTACAGCAGGTTCAATCTTCCAGCCGGTGGGAACTTCCAGTTTTACTTCGCCTTGGGCATTGGCTTGTCCAGCTTTGAGAGTCAGTTTGATGCTTTGGGGCTGATTGTCGGCAAACATAAATACCGGCTCGGGAAGGTATGCCATTATTTCGGGCATTATTTCCAAATGGCGATAAAGCTCGCCTTCGTCAGGTTTAGTCCATTTGTAGGTAATAGGGCGATTAAAAACAAAAGTTTCTGTGCCGATTTTGACCGTAAAAGCTACTTGAATGGGGGCGGGATTTTCGGGTAAGCCAATCATTCCTTGTTGCTCTACTTGAAACAAGCCTTTCACGGTTGGTTTGCGTAGCCAATAAGGTTGGGTATCGTCTTCATTTTTGGGAATCAAGATTTTTTTGCGGGTCAAAAACAACTCGCCCGATTTCAATTCTCGGGGCAGGCTATCAACCACACTCAAAGAGCCATTTTTCAAACTCAAAACATTGATGGCTTGAATAGTTAGCGGAATATCGGCATTTTTTGCCATTTCCAAATAAATTTCCAAAGAATCGCCCTTGGCTACGGCGTAGTCGCGGGCATTGCCTTCTAACCAAAGCCCCAAGCACCCACCAATGATATTTTTCAGTTGTTCACCCTTGATATTTAACCAAAATTTGGTTTCATAATCTTTGGTTTTGAATTGATTGATTAATTTTTGGGCTTGCAACAAGGCAGGTACTACTTGGGCGGGTTTTTCGGGTTTGAATTGCTCATAGGCTTGTTGCAAAAGTCGGCTGATTTCTTCGGTGCCTTTCAGTCTTTTCCAAGTCAAATCAATTCCGCTAAGTATCTCATTTTCAGCTACTTCACCTTTGAAATGAGTCAAAAAATCGGTTCTTGAGCCGTGCGGTTTGGCTGAACCAAAACCCTGACTTTTGTGCATACTGCGGCTTTCGGCAGCGATGACCAAGTGCGATTTACCCAACAAAGGGTTGTAAGAACCAATCTCCGCTTTGACATATTTGGTACTATCGGGTGGTTGATTGCGAAAACCCCGACTGTAAGAGTTCCAAACAATGCGTTTGGGTTGCCAAGGTTGCACATATTGGAGTTGTTCGGGAAATTTTTTGGGGTCATTTGCCAAGTTGAAAGCTTCCAAAGCCAACAAACACGAAGCTTCGTGGTGCCCGTGTCCAGCTTCGCGGTTGGGCGGAAAGCGGGTAATGATGACATCGGGGCGAAACTTGCGAATAGCCCATACTACATCTGCCAACACTGCTTCTTTGCCCCAGATTTCGTAGGACTCTTGGGCGTTTTTGGAGAAGCCAAAATCATCGGCACGAGTAAACATTTGTTCGCCGCCGTCAATTTTGCGGGCTTGCAAAAGCTCCTGAGTACGTATCAAGCCCAACAAATTGTCTTGCTCGGCTCCTATCAAGTTTTGTCCGCCATCGCCTCGGGTGAGTGAAAGATAGCCGGTGCGCACTAGGCGGTCGTTGCCGAGGTAGGCTATCATTGCGGTATTTTCGTCATCGGGGTGTGCCGCTACGTACAAAGCCGAACCCACTACATTTAATTTCTTGATTTCTAACAACAACTCTCCGGCGTGATAAGTCCGCGGAGATTGGGCAGAGGCAGAAAAAACCAGCCACCCTAGCAGCATAAAAATTGAGCTGAACTTGCCAATATTCATAAATTAAGCCTATTATAAAGTAAAAAAAACTTAGTTTGTAAAGATAGCCCGCCCGCCTAAACTCTAAAAACCTTTAACAAGGATTTAACAACAATTTATGTCTATTACCTTGATTATCAATGAATTATAAAAATTGTACCACAGCCTGTCTAGGCTTTGCCTATCACAACTTAGGCAGGCTGTAGTACATTCCATTTGTCAAAAGTCAAAGATTATCAAGTATTAATAAAATTGTAACCCAGCCTTTAGGCTGTGCCTTCTACAGCCTAAAGGCTGTGGTACAAATAAAATTGTAACCCAGCCTTTAGGCTGTGCCTTCTACAGCCTAAAGGCTGTGGTACATTGCATTTGTCAAAAGTCAAAGATTATCAAGTATTAATAAAATTGTAACCCAGCCTTTAGGCTGTGCCTTCTACAGCCTAAAGGCTGTAGTACATTGCATTTGTCAAAAGTCAAAGATTATCAATAGGTTACAAAAAGTGTTTTTAACAATTGTTGGTCTTTAACAAGGTTTTTGACTAGAATTATTCTTAGATTTTATTGACATTTTTTGAGTATCAAACAATTCTTAAGTAATTTGCCCGCCTTTAATGTATTAAAATAAAAAATCTATGAATCGTAATACGCGCTTGTTGGTCTTACTGGGGCTTATTGTGGCGGCGGCTACATTTTTATTTACTCAAGATTATCGCTTTGCTCAAGGTTTGGGGCTGATAATCAGCATTTTGACTTTGCTCTGGTTGTATAGTTTGGCTATTCGAGACTCGAGTATCATTGATACTTTTTGGGGCTTGGGTTTTGCAATATTGGCTTGGTTTTATACCTATAGCTTGCCCGATGGTTTTGGCTGGCGCAATGTATTGATTAGTGGCTTGGTTACGATTTGGGGCTTGCGTTTGGCTTTGCATATCGGGATTCGCAATCACGGCAAAGGTGAAGATTATCGTTATCAGCAATTTCGCCAGCAAGGGGGCAAGCATTATTGGTGGATTTCGTACTTGCGGGTGTTTGTGATGCAAGGTTTTTTGATGTGGATTATTGCCTCACCTTTGTTGGTAGCGCAGACCTATACCGGCGGTTTGACTTACTTGGATTATGTGGGCATAGTCATTTGGACAATCGGTTTTTTGTTTGAATTTGTGGGTGATTGGCAATTGGCTCATTTCAAACGCAACTCTCAAAACAAAGGCAAAGTAATGGACCGGGGCTTATGGAAATACACTCGCCACCCCAATTATTTTGGCGATACTTTGCTTTGGTGGGGTTATTTTGTCTTGGCATTGTCGGCAGATGGGGCTTGGTGGTATATTTTTAGCCCTTTTTTGATGAGTTTTTTGCTGATGCAGGTGTCGGGGGTTACTTTGTTAGAAAAATCTTTGGTCAAGACCAAACCGCAATACCAAGAGTATATTCGCAAAACTTCGGCTTTTTTCCCAATGTTTCCTAAAAAATAACTGAGGGATGGGTGCATTTCAAATTTATGCGTTTCTAGTGCCTCACCTTTGCCCTCTCCAAAGGCTAATCTCCCTACAGAAAAAAAGTTGGGAAACGCTTGTATAAGTACAAATAAATACAGTATCAAATTTTACTTATTCATTTTAAGAATTTACCTTT
>JALONJ010000278.1 GCA_025455045.1 Microscillaceae bacterium
ATTTTGCTTGGTAATGTTCAGAATCACTGAAAAGCGAGAGCTTTTCAGAATTCAATGGAATTCCTAAAGGCAATTCCTGAAAAGTGGTGAAGAACCAAAAAATACAGTTAAAATGATGATTATCAATTACTTATATATTTTGTTATTTTTATAAATATAAAAGTTAAAATATAAAAGTTTTGTTCAATTATTTTATAGTAGGAATTGCTGATAGGTTTTAATTAAAATATGTAACTAATTGATTATCAGATAGTTATAATGTATTATGTTGAACAATAAAATACTACTATACAAAATATGTTTTCACGCAAAGACGCTAAGACGCAAAATGTTGATTATCAATGATTTATATTTATCGATTTGAAATTTGTATAGTAGTATGGAACAATAAATCACCCATTATCTATCGCCAGCGAATCTTCATAAATCGCTCATTTTTCTTAAAACTCGGGGGTACTACTTTGAGGATTTCCTTGCGTAAGACTTCAAGCAAGTTTTCTTTGGCAAAACTCTTATGGACAACAATACTGACCTCTCGGACGGGTTTAGGTTCGGAGAAATGAATGACTTTGGTAGTATCCAAGCCACTCAAGCCCATTTCGGGAATCAAGGTAAATCCACCATAGTTGTCCACCATTTTTTGGAGCGTTTCGATAGAACCGCTTTGAAAAGCAATGTTTTTTTTGTTTTTGGGACTGTTGCAAATCTTCAAAACTTGATTGCGAAAGCAATGCCCGCTATTCAGGAGCCAAAGCCCTTCCAAATCTTCAATATCTTTTGCCGATATAGAACTACGAGATTGGAGAGGCAAATCGCTGCTGCCATAATACACAAAAGGCTCATTATAAAGCGGAATCTCGCGCAAAAAATGCTCCTCAAGTGGAGTAACCAATATGCCAATGTCAATTTGCCCCTTATCAAGGGCTTTGATGATTTCTTCGGTTTGCATTTCATTGATATCCAATTGTGTATCGGGATAATTTTGCATAAAACTCCCAATAAACTTAGGAATGATATAAGGGCTAATGGTAGAAATAATCCCGATTTTGAACTCACCGGCTAGGTTTTCGCGCTCGTGATTCACGATTTCTTTGAGCTGTTGTACCTCTTGAATGATGGTGCGGGCTTTGCTCAAAATGATTTCGCCCAAAGGGGTGGGTTCAAGGGGTGTTTTGCTTCGGTCAAATATTTGTACCCCAATTTCATCTTCCAGTTTTTTTACTTGAATGGTAATCGTTGGTTGGGTTACAAAGCATTTGTCGGCGGCAGTTACATAATGCCGATAAGTATCTAAGGCAAGAATATACTCCAATTGTTGTAAGGTCATTGATAATGTTTTTTAGTTTCTTGTTTCTAGTTCTGAGTTTCTAGTTTCGGATTCCGAATTTTAGGTTTCAAAACTTAAGTCATTGGGTCATTGAAAAAGTCATTGATCATTAAGTTATTTGTTCCGCCTCCGGAGGCTAGGGGGCTTCTTATTTATTTATTTTTTCAATACAAATATAGAAATTATTAATTTGATTTATATAAATA
The DNA here is from genome assembly GCA_025455045.1 of Microscillaceae bacterium. GTDB lineage: Bacteria > Bacteroidota > Bacteroidia > Cytophagales > Microscillaceae > JALONJ01. The sequence goes on from JALONJ010000278.1 coordinate 1,534, forward strand.
GGAATAATAACTTTGAAATCAAAAGATTATTTGCTGATAAAGTGCCAAACAAAAGCCAAGGATAGTAGTTTTATGAATAGGTATGTGAATATTTAATCTTTCAAATGTTTTACTCATTTTTTTAACTAATTTTTTGTAAGGAACAAGAAAAAAATAATGCGTACAATATTTTTTGGTAACATATTGACGTGTCCGCCTCTGGTGGATTTTCAGGTAATTACAAAATTATTCATTTTACACTATTCACTATTCATTCCTAAGTAATTGATATACAATATTTTACAATTATTCTCATTTAAAACTAAAAGCTAAAAATACTTTAATCCAAACATAACAAAATAATATGGAAAACAACGGAGCAAGCAAATGTCCCTTTTCGAGTGGAATTGTGAAAAAAGCTGCCGGAGGTGGTACTTCAAACCGCGATTGGTGGCCTAATCAATTGAAATTGAACATCTTGCGTCAAAATTCTACTTTGTCAAACCCAATGGACAAAGATTTCAACTATGCCGAAGAGTTCAAAAAACTTGATTTGAAAGCCGTAAAACAAGATATTTATGATTTAATGACCACTTCGCAAGACTGGTGGCCAGCCGATTATGGACACTACGGACCTTTCTTTATTCGGATGGCGTGGCATAGTGCCGGTACTTATCGGATTGCCGATGGGCGAGGCGGCGGTGGTTCGGGTACGCAAAGATTTGCCCCGCTCAATAGTTGGCCCGATAATGCCAACCTTGACAAAGCTCGCCTTTTGCTTTGGCCTATCAAAAAGAAATACGGCAAAAAACTATCTTGGGCGGATTTGATGATTTTAGCCGGAAACTGCGCCCTTGAATCAATGGGCTTCCAAACTTTTGGCTTTGGCGGCGGACGCGAAGACGTGTGGGAGCCCGAAGAAGATATCTACTGGGGTTCGGAGGCAGAGTGGCTCGGCGACAAACGCTACTCCGGCGACCGCGAATTGGAAAATCCGCTTGGTGCGGTGCAAATGGGTTTGATTTATGTCAATCCCGAAGGACCTAATGGCAATCCTGACCCTATCGCCGCCGCCAGAGACATCCGCGAAACCTTTGGACGAATGGCAATGAATGACGAGGAAACCGTAGCCTTGATAGCCGGTGGGCATACTTTTGGCAAGACCCACGGCGCGGCTGACCCTAGCAAATTTGTGGGGGCTGAACCGGCTGGAGCGAGTATCGAAGAGCAAAGTATGGGTTGGAAAAATACTTTTGGTTCAGGCAGTGGTATTGATACCATTACCAGTGGCTTAGAAGGAGCTTGGACAACTACGCCAATTCAATGGAGCAACAATTATTTTGAAAATCTTTTTGGCTATGAATGGGAATTGACCAAAAGCCCCGCCGGAGCGCAACAATGGAAGCCCAAAGGCGGAGCGGGAGCCGGAACTGTACCCGATGCCCACGATGCCGCCAAAACTCACCCACCTATGATGCTTACTACTGATTTGGCTTTGCGTTTTGACCCTGAGTACGAAAAAATTTCGCGCCGTTTTTACGAAAACCCCGATGAATTTGCCGATGCTTTTGCGCGGGCTTGGTTCAAACTGACTCACCGCGATATGGGACCTCGGGCGCGCTACCTTGGTTCGGAAGTACCGACTGAGGAATTAATTTGGCAAGACCCGGTTCCGGCAGTCAATCACGAATTAATCAATGCTCAAGATATAGCCGCTTTGAAAGCCAACATTTTGGCTTCGGGGCTTTCGGTAGCCGAATTAGTCGCAACGGCTTGGGCTTCGGCGGCAACTTTTCGTGGTTCCGACAAACGCGGTGGAGCTAATGGCGCGAGAATTCGCTTGGCTCCGCAAAAAGATTGGAAGGTGAATAACCCCACTCAACTAGCCAAAGTGTTGGGTACTTTGACAAGTATTCAAGAAGAATTTAATAGCATTCAAAATGGCAACAAACGGGTTTCAATGGCTGATTTGATTGTTTTGGGTGGTTGTGCCGCCATCGAGAAAGCCGCCCAAAATGCCGGATTTACCCTGACAGTTCCGTTTACACCCGGTCGTACTGACGCTTCGCAAGAACAAACTGATGTTGAATCATTTGCCGTATTAGAACCGATTGCCGATGGCTTTCGCAACTATATGAAAGCAAATTACAGCGTTTCGGCTGAAGAAATGCTGGTGGACAAAGCGCAATTGATGACTTTGACTGCGCCCGAAATGACCGCTTTGGTAGGTGGTATGCGGGTATTGAATACTAATTTTGATGGTTCAAAACACGGAGTATTTACCCAAAAGACCGAAACCCTGAGCAATGATTTCTTTGTAAATCTTTTGGATTTTGGTACAGTTTGGCAAGCTGGCAACGAAGCAAAAACTGAGTTTGTCGGCACTGACCGAGCTAGTGGCAAACCACAATGGACAGCTACCCGCACCGACCTTATTTTTGGTTCTAATACTGAACTGCGCGCCATTGCCGAAGTATATGCCTGCGAAGACGGACAAGCCAAGTTTGTCCACGATTTTGTTGCGGCGTGGGCTAAGGTGATGAATCTTGACCGTTTTGAATTGTAATAGCTAGGAAATATGAGATGGCCTAAATTTCGGCAAAGTTTAAAACTTTGCCGAAGTTAAATAAAGCGGTTTTGCCGGAAAACCATTTTTGATTACGTATCAAAAAAAGTTCATCTTCCTCGTTTGAATAATTATTATAAAACCATAACTATTTGACAATCAAATAGTTATGGTTTTTTATTCAATAGTTCGGATAGTTTCTGGTTTCTAAGCCCCCTGCCCCCGGAGGGGGTTCTTTTCCGAGTTATTTACAGGGGATTCTTTTTCGAGTTATTTACTAAGTATCTGATAATCAGCGCGTTACATAAAATATTTAAAATAGCATAACTAGCTGATAATCAATTACTTATAAAAACTGTCCGATGTATTGTTATTGAATTTTGAAATCAAAAATATGTTTTACAATGATAAAGCATTTAATTACCGGCAAAATCCTTGGGGTCAAGATGTACGCCCAAAAGCAAAATATCATCAACTTGTTCATAGCCGGTCATCCAATCGGTGATGAGTTGCTCGTAGATTTGTTTTTGCTCACGCATAGGTTTGTGATGGTTTGCCAAAAACATTTCTTTCATTTTTTTAATCATAAACTTTTTGCCTTTGGGACCACCAAATTGGTCTTCATAGCCATCTGAAAATAAGTAGAAGCAAGTTGGTACATCTATCGGTATGATATGTCGAGTAAATACTTTTTCGCTATTATCCAGAGCAAACCCGCCAATCCCGTATTTATCGCCGCGGATTACCGAAATTGCCTCATCTTGAATATAAATAATGGGGTTTTTAGCACCGGCAAACTCCATAGTGGAATTATTGGGGTCAATGATACAAATGGTCATATCCATACCATCCATACTATCGGTTTCTTCTTGATTGAGCGTATGACGAATGTAAAAATCCAATTCGTGCAAAATCAAATGGGCTTGTTTGACACCTTCAAAATTAATAATTTGGTTTAAGTAAGAATCGCCAATCATCGAGACCAAAGCTGCCGGAATACCGTGTCCGGTACAATCGACGGCGGCAATGATTTTTTTACCTTCGGCAAAGCCTTTGAACACCGAAATAGTACCATTTTTGATATTGGGATCTTTGTTGAAGCGTGGCTCTAGGGGTGTTTCGGCAAGCCAATAAAAATCACCACTGACAATGTCGCGGGGTTTGTAAATGACAAAAGATTCGGGGAAAACTCTTTGCATTTTTTCTACCGAAGGAAACATTGCTCCTTGAATACGGCTGGCGTAGTTGATGCTATCGGTAATATCTCGATTTTTACGCTCAATTTCGGCGGTTTTTTTACTGATTTCTTCATAAGCAACTTGCAATTTGGTAGCCTGAATCATAATTTCTTGATTTTTGGTTTCCAATTCGGCGTTTTTTTCCGAAAGTTGATGAGTGCGCTCGGCAACCAATTTTTGCAATTTGACCTGTTGGCGAAGCAATCGTTGAGAGTTGAGGTAAATCAAAAATATTACAAATGCTACACCCAACAAAGCGTATATGACTCTTGCCAAGATAGTTCGGTAATAAGGAGGGGCGATTTTGAATTCAAATTTGGCAATTTGCCCTTCTTCGCCATATACATTGCGCGATTTGACATAAAAAGTATAGTCACCTTCGCGCAGGTTGTTGTATTGTTTTTTGCTATCTTTAGTCCAGCTCGACCAATCGGCTGGGGTGGGTGTAATGCCGACACCTTCTACCAAAGCATAGCTAAATTCATTGACTGATTCATTGTCAAAATAAGTGGCAACACATTGAAAATCAAGGCTAAAACGGGTATCGTAAGCAAAAGTTTTTTTCAATTTGTGGGGTTGGTCAAAACCCACTTGATAATAGATATGATTGGCAATTTTGCTTCGGGTAAAATTAGTTCCGGCAAATACAATACTATCTTCATTCAATTTTACTTGCCGAATCAGCGTGTAAAAAGGCTTAATTGAATTTCGGGGGCGAGCCGCATCTACAACAAAAAGGTCTTCTGAACCCCCTATCCAAACCAGCCCATCATTTGCCGGAAAAATATAAGGCTCACTAAACTCAGGTAAGCGGCGCAATAAATTATCATCCCAATCATAAGAGCGATTTTTTTGACGAAATAACAAGCCAATAGGATTGCGCTGGTTATTGACCTCACTAATCCATATATTTTGCAAATTATCGGGGGCAAAGCGATATACACTGTGCGAACCATCGGTAAATCTATCGCCGAAGATATTGTCAGAAAAAAACTTATTGGCTTGATTATCAAAGCGATACAAACCTTTGGTAGTGCCAAACCATAGGCGATTATTCCAAAAAAACACCTTATTGTCGCGTTCCGAAGGCAATCCGGCACGAGTATCATAGCGTTGGATTTGAGAGGGATTATTGTTTTTATCCAAATTCAATTTGACCATTCCTTGAATAAATGTTCCCAGCCAAATATTGCCTTGTTTGTCTTCGGCAATGCTATAAATTTCATCTTTGATGTCGGTGTTTGTATTTACCTGCGTCCAATCATTGTTTTGGTAACGCAAGACCAAAAAGCCACCTTTGAGTCCGGCAAAAATATAATTTTTCCGAGTAGTAGAGGCATTCAGGCTCAATACAGCCAGAGGTCGGGTTTGTTTTACCAGCAGGGCTTGTTCTTTGCTGATGGCATAGATACCGTCATTAGTACCTACCAGCAATTGGGCGGCTTGGTTATCATTGGGCTGATACTCTAGCAATGTCCAACATTCGGTAGCAATATCACTTACTTCTTTAAACCTTCCATTTTCTAAAAAATACACGCCTAGTGAAGTGGCTACATAAATATGTCCCTCAAACTCGCTAATAGCCCGGATAGTACCTTTTAAGCCCAAACTAGCGTCCCAAAAACGAATAGGAGATTGCAAATTGACTTGACTAATACCATTGTCCATAGCCAACCACAAAATACCCTCTTGGCTCACAAAAGCAGCTCTTACATTGTGGTCGCTGAGTCCTACACTCTCGTCTAAAATACTGCGGATTTTACCTTGTCGATTCATTACCAATGCGCCACCTTCGCGGGTGCAAAATACATATTCGCCATTAGGCATCAAGATTGCGTTATAAAGTTGATTTTTGAGCAAAAACTCATCGCCATCAGTATCAAATGGAATAATCACATCTCGGTCTTCAATGGCATTAGGATTGTATAAAAATAAACCTTTTTTGCGTGTACCAATCAAAAGTTTGGAAGAACTATAAGGCAAAATGGTATAAATACGTTCACCTTTGAACTGCGCGCCTCCCCGAACCGGCTGAATTTTACCTTTTTGCAAAGCCAGCAAACCCTTATCCAAATCGTGAACATAGAGGCGGTCGCGCACCCAAAAAGTAAGGAAAAAGAAAGAGTCGGGGTTGGAATACCAAATTTGCGATTTTTGGGTTTGAAGATTATACAAGAATATAAACTTGTCGTTGTGAAAATACACTCCTTCATTGGTCGCATGAGTGGTATATACATCTTCAAAAATTGGGGCATCTTTGGGCAGGTGGTCTTTGAGTGAGATAAAGTGCATTTCGCCGATTTCGTTGGGGCTGAGGTAGCCGATTTCGCCCGAGCCACCCACGAATACAGTTCCGTTTTTATCCACCGAGAGCGAGCGCACCGGCGAGTTGTTGCGCGTGCGAATCAGTCGCCAGTTTCGTCCATCATATTCTAGCACTCCTTGGTCATTGGCAAAATACATCACACCCCGCTTGTCTTGACCAATGGACCAATTTTGAATCGCGGCTTTGTACAAACGCGGTGGATAATTGCGCACAAAAGGCTTGCCCTCCAATTGCGCCCAAGCCCAATTGCTTGCCAACAAAAGGAAAAAAATAATAAAAACGGACTTTAGCCCACGATATTGCCAATACTGTTTCACTGCACAATAATAATAAAAAAAAGAGGGAATTGACAATAGTTGAGTTTTTTTACCCAAAGTGATTTGTTAAATATCTGTTATTTCGGCATTTATGGCAGTAAAGTCAAGGTGAATATATCAAAGCATATCTAATTTTGCTTAGGCACTTTCAACTTTTGAATCTTATACTATGAATACGGTAAACATAAAAAAATACAATTTGGATCAAAAATTTGGCGTAGAAACTTAAAATATAGATTAAAATATCCTTATCTAGTTTCAAAATACCAAAGCAAAATTAAAAAGTAATGCCGAATCTCCCCAAGCGATTATCCTGTAAGGAGGTTTTTTTTAATTTGCTGTTCTTTGAGATTGCTGGAGATGTCTTTTAAACAGCAATTCCCAATGTAGAAATTTTAAACGAATACTTAATTTTTTAGAATATTTAAAAATAGCTTTTCTGTAACTAATTGATAATGAGGTGATTATAAATACACTTTTTTTA
>JALONJ010000013.1 GCA_025455045.1 Microscillaceae bacterium
TCGGCAAAGTTTGAAACTTTGCCGAAGTTGAAAAGGCAAGGCGCAGTTAATTCTTACATAATATCCTCCATCTGCTAGGTTTCAAAACCTAGCAGATTTTACTTGCGCGTTTCCAAACGCGCCTAGCGCGAACATAAGCAGGCATAGAATACAGATAAATACTTGATAATCAAACACTTATAAAAAAACCAGCAGTACGAACTGCTGGTTTTTTGTTTTCAGATAAAGTATATAAATAGTTGATAATCAATTAGTTACATCTTAATTAGATACTCGGTTTAACTTCGGCAAAGTTTAAAACTCTGCCGAAGTTGAAAAGGCAAGGCGCAGTTAATTCTTACATAATACCCTGATAATCAGTTATTTATCAATATTTTTATTCATTTTGCTACCATTTAAAATCCAGCCAAAGACATAGTAAATAACAAAGCCAATGATACCAATAAACATCAGAACAGAGAAATAAGTCAAAAGATACAAGCCTAACGGAATTTGCCCAAGCAATGCGGCTAAGGCTAATAATCGAGTAATCGGGTTAGGCGGAATATTCATCTCTCTTAATTTAATCAGAATCAATAAGATAAATGTCCCAGCTAGAGCCAGTAATGTAACAAATTTATCGGGCAACATAGGTACATTTATCCTTCCCCGTCCAAAGACTGGATGATTGTAGCTTCTGGAAGTATAATCACCATAAAGATTTTCCCAAGGTGACTCTACGCCAAATTGGAAAAAATAATACCCTAGTAATAACAACCCAGCTATCATCATTCCTCTGGGAACGGTAATATTTTTTTTGAAATATTGTTTTAGATTAAATTTGTCCATTTTGAGAATTAATTATTATACCTAAAATTACCATAGTTTGGGCAGTTTCCAAGCCCTCTGAACTTCGGCAAAGTTTGGAACTTTGTCGAAGTTGGAATCAAGCAGTACTTATTTTAAGCATTCATCAAATCTTCAATTTCTTCGGCTTCCAAAGGAATGTTAGCCATCAAATCAAAATTGCCGCTTTCGGTAATCAAGATATTGTTCTCAAGACGAATCCCCAAGTTTTCTTCTCGAATATAAATGCCCGGCTCACAAGTAAAAACCATTCCCGCCTCAAACCGGCGGAATTTATCGCCTACATCGTGTACATCTAAGCCCAAAAAGTGTGAAACACCGTGCATAAAGTATTTTTTGTAAGCCGGAAAATCGGGGTTTTGGTTCTTGATTTCGTCCAAAGTCAAAAGTTTTAAATCCACCAATTGCTTTTCAATGTATTCGCCGGTCGCTTTTTGGTTGTCGTCCCACAACGCTCCGGGCTTCATCAAAGATTTGCAATACTTCATCGCGCCCAATACAGCATTATAAACGGCTTTTTGGCGGGGTGTAAATTTTCCACTCACCGGAATCGTGCGCGTAAGGTCGGAGTTGTAGTTGGCATATTCGGCGGCTACATCAAGTAGCAATACATCACCGGCTTGGCACACCTGATTATTCTCGACGTAGTGCAACACACACGACCCGGCACCACTGGCTATAATTGGCTCATAAGCAAACCCGCGCGAGCGATTGCGCACAAACTCGTGCAAAAGTTCGGCTTCAATTTCATATTCGGTTACGCCCGGTTTTACAAATTTGAGCAATCTTCGAAAACCTTTTTCGGTAATGTTGCAGGCGTGTTGCATCAATTCAAGCTCTTCTTTTTGTTTGATGGCTCGCAAATGATGCATAAGCGGGGTAACTCTTTGGTAAGTATGCAAAGGGTAATTTTCTTTGCACCATTTGATAAATCGCAAGTCGCGCGTTTCAACTTCTACTGCCGCGCGGCTATGTTCATTGGTGTTGAGATACACATTTTCGCATTGCCCCATCAAAGCATTAAAGATGGTTTTGAACTCCGACAGCCAAAATACACTCCTAATACCCGAAGTTTGGGTGGCTTCGGATTTGGTATATTTATGCCCTTCCCAAACCGCAATATGTTCGTTGGTTTCACGCAAAAACAATACTTCTTTGAATTTTTCTTCTTTAGCATCGGGAAAAATAACCAAAATAGACTCTTCTTGGTCAATGCCCGACAAATAAAATAAGTCATTGTTTTGTCGAAAACGCATTGTTCCATCGGCATTTGTGGGCATAATGTCGTTAGAATTAAATAATGCCAAAGAATTAGGTTTGAGTTTGGCGACAAAATTTTGGCGATTTTTGATAAATAATACCGGATTTATAGGTAAATACTTCATAAATATTTATTTTGGTAAAACTTTAGACACTCAATAGTTCGGGCGATTTTTAGTTTTTGGCTCTTTATTAATTCATAACTAACTGATAATCAATTAGTTATAAAATCTATAAAATTTAAAAAACTCAGCCATCTTTCTACAAAAAAAAGAGCTTTAAAATTACGCAAGCATAAATTAAGTTGAATAAGTAGCAACTAATTCAATCCATTTAGGGTTATTTATTATCTAATGAATTTTGGGCAAATATGAGGAAAATTCTACTTTTTTTGGTATTAATTTCATTTTTTAATGTTGGATTTGGACAAAACGCCCATTCTCAGCAAAAATATTGGCTGGTGTTCAAAGATAAAAATCCGGCTACTCAAGCCAATTATGTATCCGAACAAACGCTCCTCAATCGGCAGTTACTGCATTTGCCTTTGCACCAAACCACCGATATACCTCTGAATATCAATTATTTACAAAAAATTAAAAACTTAGGCATTGCCATCTATAATCAATCTAAATGGTTGAATGCTGTTTCGGCATATCTTACTGATAATCAATTGATTGAGGTCAAAAAACTAGATTTTATTCAAGAAATCATTGCCACCCCTACTCCCCCACCCTCTGGCGGCAGAGTTTTTCAATCTTTATGGGCTTTGCCCCAAAACTCAACTTCTTCAAACTCGAATTGGGGCGAGATTTTTTCCCAAGCCGGACTTAGCGGCAAAGATGTGGCAATTGGCATTATAGATGTAGGTTTTGCCGAAGCCGACCAAGCCGAAAAACTTTCGCATCTCTTTGTCAATCAGCAAGTTATACAAACCAAAGACTTTGTCAATCCCAAAAACAAAAAGCTTTTCAAAGCCCACACTCCGCAAGATTGGCACGGGCGCGAAGTATGGCAAATGATTGCCGGAATTGACCCCCAAACCCAACAAACGATTGGATTTGCCCCCAATGCCAAATTTTATTTGGCTAGAACTGACCACGCCATTCACGAAAACCGCCACGAAGAAGCCAATTGGATAGCCGCAATTGAATGGTTGGATAGTTTGGGCGTGCGTTTGGTCAATACTTCTTTGGGATACGCCGAGCATTTCAACAATCCCGCCGAAAACTACCAACCTCAAGCAATGAATGGCAAAACCACGCTCATCAGCCGTTTTGCCCAAATAGCCAGTCAAGAAAAAGGAATGATTCTGGTAGTTTCGGCAGGCAACGAAGGCGATAATCCCAATTGGCAAGTCATCACTGCCCCTGCCGATGCCCCCGATGTGATAGCTGTGGGCGCAAGCCAAAGCAAAGTCCGAATGAAAATGCGCTACAGCAGTGTAGGTCCCGAATTTTTGGATTATATCAAACCCGAAATCACTTGCCACGCTGATATGGGAACTTCGTTTGCCGCGCCGGTCATTACCGGAATGTTGGCTTGCCTGTTGGAAAAAAAGCCGCAATTACAAACCGCCGAAATCCGTCAAATTCTTCTCAAATCGGGTCATTTGTACCCCTTTGCCAACAATTATTTGGGCTTTGGTGTACCCCGTGCCGAAACTGCTTTGCAATTGTTGGCTAATCCCCAAACTGATTTATCACCCAATAAATTAATCAAACTTAAAAGCCAAGAATTGATTATCAATGAGTTACCTCAAGATTTGGCTTGGGTGGTGGTTTATCACAAAAAAAACCAAAAAGATGTAATCCTTGAGCAAAAACTCAAACCGACTTTGCCTATGCGTATTACTCGCCCTTGTCAAGCGCACCAAACTACCATTGATTTGGGCAAAGAAGTATGGGAAATTGTATGGAAATAATTTTTGTAAGTATTTGATAATCAAGCACTTAATCCTATTAATTTGAATGAATACTATTCCTACAGGTCTGAAAAGAGTGGCAACTCTTTGTATTTTGCGACACCAAGATAAATTTCTTTTGCTCAAAAGACTCAAAGAACCCAACAAAGATTTATTCACGCCGGTTGGTGGTAAACTTGACCCTTTTGAAAGCCCTTTACAATCGGCAATAAGAGAAACTTTTGAAGAAACGGGGATTAGGGTTGATAGTATGCGGTTTTGCGGAATACTTACCGAAACTTCACCTACCCAATACAATTGGACGGGCTACGTGTATGTGGCGGATATTGATTACACCGAACCACCCGCCTGTAATGAAGGCACTTTGGAATGGATTGCATTTGAAGATTTACTTTCAGTTCCAACTCCCAAAACCGATTGGTACATTTACAAATATATTCTTGACCAAAAAACCTTTGCCTTCAGTGCCGAGTATGACGCAAACTTGAATTTATTGTCAATGATTGAAGAAATTGAAAATATAAAATTGCTAGGCTAATTAGTTGATAGTTAAGCAATTTTAAAATAATTAGGGTTCTTCACCACTTTTCAGGAATGAGAATTTTTTTTCTGAAATTTATCAATTTCAGTGATTCTGAGCATTATCAAGCAAAATGAATATTTTGCGAAGATACCGAGCGAAGCTACGAAGAATCTGAAACTCTTGATAATCAACGCTTTAGATTCTTCACTTCGTTCAGAATCACTGAAAAGCGAGAGCTTTTCAGAATTCAATGGAATTCCTAGTGGTGAAGATCCATAATTAGCTTATAACTACTTGATAATCAATGATTTAAAATAATTAATTGTATCAAAAAATAATTACAAAATCACTCTAAACAATAAAAATAAACCGGCTGACATTACTATACAAACCGGCAGCGTGAGCAACCAAGCCAAAGCAATGTTTTGAATGGTTTTGGGTTGCAAATTGCGCATACCCCGATTGGCAACCATACTACCGGCTACCCCTGACGACAACACGTGCGTAGTACTTACCGGCAAACCCAAAAAAGTAGATACACCAATCGTACCGGCGGCAACCAATTCTGAGCTTGCGCCTTGAGCATAAGTAAGGTGTTCTTTACCGATTTTTTCGCCAATCGTTACTACAATTCTTTTCCAACCGACCATTGTGCCAATGCCCAATGACAGCGAAATAATCAACAAAACCCAGAATGGTGCATAATCGGTATGGGTGCGCAAGTCTTTGAGGGCTTTTTTCAAATCACGGGCTTTATCTTTGGTGAGTGGGTATTTTTCGGCTTCGATGCCTTTGTCCAGAGTCCGCGAAATCAGCAAAATATCCTTGCGTACTTTAAATCTTTCGGCTTCGACAATTTTATTTTGGGGGATAGAAGCGTCCATCAATTCGTTGAGTTCTTTGATTTCTTTTTTGACTTCTTGAATCCCTTTGAGGGCATCATCTTTCAATTGTGATTCGTCAATTTGGGCTACGATTTTGGCAATCGGGGTCAACGAAGTCTTAATTCCTTGCGGATTATCCGCCGAAGTAAGGGCAAAATACGCCGGAACAATTCCAATCAAAATAAGCATTACCAGCCCCACGCCTTTTTGCCCATCATTGGAACCGTGCGAGAAGCTTACCCCAGAACAAGTCAAAATCAAAATAATCCGAATCCAAATCGGCGGTGGTGTGTCTTTGGGAGGAGCTTGAAAAATAGAGGCATTGCGAACCAAACTGCGCAATACAAACATCAAAATAACCGTCATTCCAAAACCAAACAAAGGCGAAACCAGCAACGAAAGCCCTACTTCACCGGCTTTGCTCCAATTGACACTGCTAAAATCGCTTTTCAAAAATCCAAAAGCAATCCCCACGCCCAAAATAGAGCCAATCATTGTATGCGAGCTTGAGCAAGGAATACCATAGTACCAAGTGCCTAAATTCCAGATAATTGCCGTAAGCAACAACGCCAGAATCATTGCTACGCTATGGTGAACATTTTGGTCAATCAAAGACTCAACCGGCAAAAGGTTGATGATGCTCATTGCCACGCTAATGCCTCCGGCAAACACACCCAAAAAATTGAGCGTACCCGACAATACTACAGCATAAGTAGGCTTGAGCGAATTGGTGTAGATAACCGTAGCCACTGCATTGGCGGTATCGTGGAAACCATTGATAAATTCAAAAGCGCAGGCGGCTATGAGGCAAAGTATAAGGAGAATTGTAAGTCCTATTTCTAATCCGAACATTAGATAAAGTTTTCGGTTTTGTGAAGACAAAATTAATGAGGTTTTTAAACTTTAAAACATTTTATCAAAACAAGCCTCACAATTATTCACTAGATAATATGTAAATATCTGATAATCAATGATTTATGTCAAGATTATCTTTTTGTTAAGGATTTATAATTACTTGGCTGCAAGATTTGACAATCAATGCAGAATTTGTGGCAATCGATTATCAAATTAACAAACAATTTAATTTACTTTGTAGTCAAAACTTACTTTTGAATTTAATTTTGGCGAAATTTAACAAATACTTCGCAATCAATTGAACTTATGTACGAAAAACTGAATTTTCAAATTTTGGGCAAAACCGCCCAAGTTCTTGAGGTCAATCTTGAGCCGGATAAAACCATCATAGCCGATGGTGGCGCATTGTTGTATTTAGATGAGGAAATTCAGTTTGTCTTGCGCGATGATGATGCCCATACCGAGGTACACGAAGAACTCGAAGAAGAAGAAGCCGAACCAGAACCTGACTTGGGCGATTTTGAACCCGAAATTACTTGGCAAAAACCTCATAACTCGGCTTTTGACCACGTATTTGCCGAACCTCCCAGCAAGGACGAAGACGAAGAAAAAAATGCCGGATTGCTCGAGAAGCTCTGGTCGGCAACCAAAAAAACCATCGGAAAATATACCAAATTTGGCGAAAAAAAGGAAGCCGAACCCGAAGAAGAACCCGCCAATGACTTTTTTAGCGATTTTAAAAATAAACCCGCGCCCGAAGAATCCGAACCTACCCCCAAAGTAGAAAAAGCCGGCAAAACTTTCTCTTGGTATTTGACTCACTTTACCAACGAGAGCGATTATATCCGCAAAGTAGCCTTTACGACTGCAACCGCCGGAAGCATCGTAAGTATTGACTTGACCGAAACCTTTGAAAATGAAGTGATTATCCAAACCGGCACTTTTTTATGCGCCCGCAAAGGCACGATTTTAGAAACTTTTGCCGATACCGGGGTCAGTGTAAATTTTTTGAAGGAAAAATTTTTCAAATTAGACCGGCTTTCGGGCAAAGATTTTATCTTTTTGAAAGCCGAAGGCGATGTCATTGAAAAAGAACTGGAAAATGATGCCATTCGAGTCAATCTTTTTTCCTTGGTTGCCTTCGAGTCATCTTTGGATTTAGATACCAAAAACCTCAAATACGTCCAATCAATGAATTATGAAGACGATGCAATGTTTGCCACTTTGCAAGGTACCGGCAGATATTGGGTGCAAACTGCCAATATTCAACACTTGGTCTATCGCATTTCGCCGTTTATTTTTGAACCTTCAGATAGCTTTGAACCGGCTACACCTGTAGTCGAGAAACCAAACTCTAAATCAGCTTCAGAATCCGATTTGGATTTACTAGCCGGTTTAGATGAATAAGTCAAAGAGAATGATACCTTGCCTCATTCCTTAAAATTAAAATTTTAATGGTCTTTCTATAAATAATACCAATTTCAAAAAAAGTAGAACATTTCATAAAATTATTTTGTTCATAGATTAGGTTTTAATGACTATTCAATAAATATTTGTATTAAACTAATCCATCTAATTATGAAAACCTCCCATAAAAAAGAAATTGACCTGATTGAGCTTGGTGTTTTGGTCAAAAACGACCAAAAACTCTCTAATCAACTCGAAGATGCCTTGATTTTTACTTGGCTCAACGAAATAAAGCCCGAATGGAAAGCCCTCAATGATATAAAACTAGACCTGAGCGAGTTTGAAGATTGGCTCTAGCGGTAGTTGTTGAGTATCCGGTTTTGAGTTCTCGATTGAGAATCTTCGCCACTTTTGAGGAAAAATTGTAGCGTAGGCTGTGAGCCGGCACGTGTAAATAAGTTGAAGTTAAGCATAAAGCGAGAATTTCCTAAAAAAAGGTAAGTAAACATTATATTTTCATAAGTTGCTGATTATCAGATACTTATAAAAAAAGAACTTAGTTAAATTTTCTCTGAAACCCAAAGTTTTGCCAGATAGCATTTCGGGCAAAACTTTTTTATTTATTGAATAGTCATTCAATTTTTTATTTATCAATTTCGCCCTTGCTGTTTGAATGTATTGGTAAGTAAATTTACTACTCTGCCCGAGGCAAGCATTTGGGCTGATAAATTGTCTTAGAAATACGTTAATCCACCAGAGACCGACAAGTTTATAAAACGGGCTAGTATTGATTAGCCAAAAGCAGATAAGCTGTAATATCCTGATTATCAATGACTTATGCTTTTAAAAGTATTAATTATTTTGGGTTTATTTTTGTCTATTCATTGATACGGGCGCATTTCAAATTTACTACCTATCACCCTCTCCTTCGGAGAGGGCTGGGTGAGGCAAAAGAAATGCGTAAATTTGAAATGCGCCCATTGATACTTAAATTGATTAACTTTGTCCTTAATTTTTGAAAAATATCATTACGCTAAAATATTAAAATGGATAAGACGATATATGGCTATTTTGGACACCCCAAATGTGCTTCTAAATGGATGAGTGGCATTGCATTGGGGGTGGGCAATGCAATGGGCTTTAAGATATATCAAGGGCATTATGCTCTAAAAAAAATAGAACCAAAACGAGATATTGAAGATGCAGGCATTGATTTTATTATCAGTCAAAATACCAATTATGAAAAAGTAGCCCCCCTGACCAATTACAAGGGAGTTCATTTATTTCGTGACCCGCGTGATATGCTGGTTTCAGGCTATTTTTCTTATAAATATTCGCATAGCCATCTCCAACAAAAAACATTTTTAAAATTATATAACTTGATTTCTGATTTAAAAGACAAAGATATAGATGAGGGCTTGTTGATGGTTTTGGATTTTGATGAGTATGATTTTAATTTTTTAAAAACTTGGAATTATGATGACCCCAATATCCTAAATGTTCGCTTAGAAGATTTAACCCAAAATACCTACGAAAATCTGGCAAAAATATTTGACTTTTTGGGTTTATTGGCTAAGGAAAATAAATACTCGAGTTTTAGCTATTATCTTTTTTATCTGCTAGGTTTATACAATCGAGTGATTCGAAAACTCAAGATGCCTTATTTAGTCATCAAACAAAAAAAATTGCCCTCCCGATATTTAAAAAAAATAAATGACCAGCTCAGTTTTGAAAAACTATCCGGCGGGCGCAAAACAGGCAACGAAAACATCAAATCTCACTACCGCAAAGGGCAAGCCGGCGATTGGAAAAATTATTTTAAAGAAGAACATAAAATTATTTTCAAAGAAAAATACGGCGATTTGTTAATCAAACTGGGCTATGAAAAAGACCTTCATTGGTAAATAACCGATTTCAACTTGAGAAGTAAGCAAATACTTCTCTTTTTTTTGCTATGGTATCTACAAAAACCTATGCAAATCCGATATTTTTCAAAATCCGGTATTTCTTTTACCTAGCCAAATCCTTACGTTCACCCCAAAAAAATCGCCGTTCACTACAAATGTCAAAAATCTTGTTTTTATACAATCTACATTTGAAATGTTTATAATTCTTAAATAAATTCTATTGTATAGAAAAACATTACAAATTGTATGGCATCTCCCGAATTGGTTACGGCTACTTGGATTTTGATTGTGATTTATGTGGTGATTACGCTCCTGATTGTGGTTCGGGGGGCAGTGAAAACCAAAACCGTGGCGGATTATGCTTTGGGCAATGTGGGATTTTCGCCGGTTGCAGTCGGTTTGGCATTGGCGGCTTCGATGACCAGTGCGGCTACCTTTATCATCAATCCGGGGTTTGTGGCTTTTTATGGCTTGAGTGCGGTGCTTTCAATGGCAATTATGCTGCCGATTGGGGCTTTGGTTTCTTTGTATGTGATGACCAAAGGATTTCGCAAACAAGGGCAAGCCGTAAAAGCCCTCACAATGGCGCAGTGGATTGGCAATCGCTATGGCAGCAAATCCTTTGCTTTGTTTTTTGCTTTTTTGTCTTTATTGCTCATTACTTTCATTGTCTTGATTTGTGTGGGTTTGACCGCCATTTTAGCCCAATCGCTCAATCTTGAGGCTTTGTCGGTTTTGATTGGGATAGTAGTTTTTGTGTTTGGGTATATGATGTTTGGTGGGGCAAATTCAATGGTTTACACCAATGTATTGCAAGCAATATTGATGTTGGCAGTTGCCATCATCTTGTTAGGCTCGGGCTATGAGCATTTTAGTCAGGGAATTGAGGGTTTTTTAGCCAAATTAAACACCATAGACCCCAATTTGACCACTTCCAGCAATCTCAAAAGCCCTTTGTTTAGAGATTATTTTGAGATTATTTTGTGTCAATTAATTGTTGGTATCGCCATCGTTTGCCAGCCCCACATCATTACCAAATCTTTGCTATTGAAAAGTGAAAAAGATGTCAATGCTTATTTGTGGGTAGGTATTTTGGTAGAAGCATTGTTTTTCTTGGTGATTTTTGTGGGTTTGTATGCCCGTTTAGAATTTCCCGATTTGCAATTAACCGACAAAAAATTGAAAGTTGATACGATAATGTCGGCTTATGTAGTCAAAAAATTCTCGGTTTATGTAGGGTTATTGGTGGTATTGGGCTTGATTTCGGCAGGTTTATCTACCTTAGAAGGTTTGGTTCAATCACTTTCTACCACTATTACTACCGATATTTTTAAACCCTTGTTGGGCAAGTTTATTTTCCCTACCCAACACCGCCGGGGCATCATCTCGGAAGTAAACTTCAATCGCTTGATAATCAGCATTTTAGGCTTTATTTCTATTTTGATTTCTTATCAACAAATTCAAAATCCCAATCTGAGTGTAGGCATTTTTGCCCAAAATGGGGTGTATGCCTACTTTTCGGCGGCTTTTGTGCCGGTTTTGTTTGGCACTTTTTTAAAAGACACACCTCTGTTGGCGGTAGTATCGGCGGCAGTTACGGCGGTAGTAGTGCATTTTGGGGTGTATTATGGGCAACTTACGCCCTATACCCAAGGGGCAATTGCCAATCCGGGGGTGGCTTCGGCTTTGGCTATTATCAGTTCACTGCTGGTCGGTGGCGTTTTTTATTTTACTTTTCGCCCAAGCATAATTCATAATTCATAATTCATTGATTATCAAATACTTATACAGAAATAAAATTTAAAAATAAAATAAACCCAATTAAATAATTATGATACAACAATTTACTAAAAGACTGTTTTTAATAGGAATCAGTCTGTTCATTAGTTTTAGTGCGTTTGCCCAAACTAAAATTGCGGGCAAAGCGGTTGATAGCGAATCCGGCTCGGGGCTTCCGGGTGTGAATGTGGTGGTAAAAGGAACGGCAGTTGGTACAATCACCGACAACAATGGGGCTTTTGCGATTGAAGTAAAACTGACTCCACCATTTACCTTATTATTTTCGTATGTGGGCTATGGCACCCAAGAATTGCTCGTAGATGGCAGTAATTTGGACAATGTTGAGGTGAAAATGTCTGCCGGAACGTTATTGAGTGATGAGATAGTGGTTTCAGCTTCGCGCCGTCCCGAAAAACTGACCGAAGCTCCTTCCGCGATTAGCGTTATCAACTCTGCCGATTTTGAGCGCGCCCCTACTTTCAACATTGGTGAGTTAGCCTCTAAGTTGCAAGGGGTTGAGTTTGTGCGTACCGGCGTAAATGGCGTAGGTTTTAACATTCGAGGTTTTAACAATGCTTTCAATGCCAAAATATTGACTTTGACCGATGGCAGAAACTCAATGATGGCGGGCGGTAGTGGTTTGCCGGCGGGGATTATGAACACGGTTATCAAAGAAGATATTGAGCGTTTTGAGGTAGTTTTGGGTCCGGCTTCGGCTTTGTATGGTCCTAATGCTCACAATGGCGTGGTCAATTTGATTACCAAAGACCCCCGCCGTAGCGAAGGTACAACAGTAGTGCTGAGTGCCGGAAACCAAGATGTCGTTTCGGCAAGGCTACGCCGAGCGCAAAAAATCAACGATAAATTTGCTTACAAAGTCAATTTGGAATACTCTCGCGGCAAAGACTTCGAGTTTAGAGATAGTGTGTATGTGGGTGGAGCGGCTTTTGGATTGCCAGCTACCAGTGTTGCCGAAAGAAATGTCGATTTTAACTTTCGGCATATTCGGGGGGAGGCGGCTCTTTACTACGCGGTCAATAAAAACTCTGATATTATTGTTTCGTATGGAGGTAGCCAAAACAACTTTTTGGGAGTCAATAATGTAGGACGTAATCAAATCCGTGATTGGCGATTCTCTTATTTACAAGCTCGTTATGTATCGCCCCACGTGTTTGCCCAAGTGTATTATACTTGGACAAATGTAGGCTCTACGTATGGCATCACTCCTTATACCCGCGATTATCATAACTTTGCCAATGCTAATACTCCGGCAAGACTAACCCCCAACGAAGCCGAAGCCTTTGCTTTAAGATTGGGCAATCGTTTCAAAGAAACCTCGGGCAGATGGAACGCCGAAGTACAATATAATGGAACTTGGAAAAAGTTTTTCTTTGTTGCCGGATTGAGTTATCAAAAAGACCTGCCTAACACCTTTGGCACTTCTTTGGTAGATGCCCCAGATGCACAAGGCAATCAAAATTTGATTACCATACAGCAGTTTGGGGGAGTTTTGCAAGTAGAACGCGAATTGGGAGCAGGTTTCAAATTTGTTGCCGCCGCTCGTTTGGATAATCATAGCGTATTTGGCAACTTGTTTGCGCCCAAAGGTGGTTTGTTGTGGAATGGTTTAGGCGGTACTTTTCGGGTTACTTATGGACGGGCTTTTGCCGCTCCTATTATTTTGTTCCAATCTGCCAATGTATTCAACCTTGTATTTGGCAATGGCAAAGGTGTAACTTATGTGCCTATTGGCAGCACCACTGAGGTAAGCACCACACCTATCAAACCCGAAAGCTTGGGCACTTTGGAAATAGGTTATAAAGGCGTAATTGCCAAAAAGCTATTTGTAGATGTAAATGGCTACTATTCCAATACCAAAAACTTCTTAAGCCCGACCATTACCCTCTTGGGTAGAGCCGTAAGAGTAGGCGATGTACCGGTAACTCCGGCTTCTTCCGCGTTCTTTTTGACCTATTTCAATTATGGCAAGGTAGCTTCTTATGGGGCGGATTTGGGTTTGAATTATATGGCTAGTCAGTATGTAAATATTGGACTTAAGTATTCATATTTTGGTTCTGACATTACTCAAGACAAGATGGAAAATGATGCCAACCAAGACGGTTATGTATCAGCCGAAGAAAAAAGCCTCAATGCGCCGCAAAATCGGATTGTAGCCAACATTGCTTTGAATAATTTGTTTAACAAAAAATTCTTTGCCAACTTCTCGATGCGTTGGGTACAAGCCTTTGATTTTTATTCAGGCAATCAAATTGCTACTGCTGATGGTGCCGGACAACGTGGACGCGTATTGATTGGTCCCGGAACCAACCGAATCACAGGTCAAGTGCGTACGACTGATACTTTTGCTTTCAAAAACTTTAATTATGGGGCATTAGGCGGGTTTACCAGTTTTGACTTTAGTGCCGGTTATCGTTTTAGCAAAATGGTTCAATTGGGCGGCGGAGTTTCCAATATTTTCAATGCCAAACAGCGCGAATTTGTCGGTTCACCAATTATCGGACGTTTGTATTCATTTGAATTAAGATTTAATTTACCCTAATCATTTGACAAGCAAATAATTATCAAGTGTCGAGTAGTTTTCCATAATTATTCGGCACTTTTGTTTAATTTAACGTGAATATTTTAAAGCATATTAAAAAAGTACAAAAAATTAAATATTTAAAAAATAATGCAAAACGCCCCCATTCGTCATCCTGTAAGGAACTTTATTGAATTGCTATGTCTTAAAATAGTTCTGTAATTAATTGAAAATCAACAAATTACATTTCTCCCCCTCTTTCGGAGGGGGCAGGGGGGAGGCTGATGAAAGTTCACAAAGTTCCTTACAGGATGACCTATTTGTGTTTTTTTTAATTTTTCTGACACAAAATTTATTTTATTAACTAATTGACTACCAATGTTTTACGGGCTTTTGCATAAATATTTAAAATATTCAAATATTAAAATAATACAATTTTATTTTAAAAACAATTGATAAGCCATCAAAAATAGAGTGTTTTTGCATCATAACTAATTAATAATCAATTAGTTATAAAAATATTCACGTTAATTTAGTCCTAAAATATTTCTATCAAATACCTGTAAAATTACAATACACCTTCAAGAATATAACTAGCTGAAAATCAATTGATTATATAATTTCTAATCTCCAATTATTAATTCTTAATATGACTCATTTTATGCAAACCAATGGTATCCAATTGCATTATTTGGATTTTGCCGGAGGTGATACTACCCTGATTTTGATGCCCGGACTTACTGCCAATGCCCACGCTTTTGACGGTTTGATTCAAGCCGGTTTAAATGCCAAGTATCGAGTAATTGCCGTTGATTTGCGCGGGCGAGGCTTGAGCGACAAACCCGAAACCGGCTACGGAATGGCTGACCACGCCCAAGATATTTTGGGGCTGCTTGATCAATTGGGCATCCAAAAAGCCACCATTGGCGGACATTCGTTTGGGGCTTTGCTCACTTTTTATTTGGCTTCGCACTTTCCCGAAAGAGTCGAAAAAATGGTGCTGCTGGATGCCGCCGCCCAAATGCACCCCAATACCCGCGAAATGTTGGCTTCGGCAATGAGCCGCTTGGGGCAAACTTTTCCTTCGTTTGCCGATTATTTGGAATTGGTCAAAAAAGCCCCTTATCTTACCTATTGGGAAGATGCAATGCTCAGTTATTACCAAGCCGATGTACTTGAAAATGAAGACGGTACCGTTACCCAACGCTCCAATCCTTTGCATATCATCGAGGCTGTAACCAAAGTACTGAGCGAACCTTGGCTGGAGTATATGCAAAATGTAACCCAACCCGCCATATTGCTCAATGCCACCGACGAATACAGCTTGGGCGCGCCGCTTTTGCCCAAAGAAAATGCCCTAGCTACCGTAGCTATGATGAAAAATTGTACCTATGGCGAAGTTTGGGGCAACCATCAAACAATGCTTTACGGACAAGGAGCGCAAGAAATTGTCGCGGCTATAAAAGATTTTTTGGGATAAAATGATTTAGGAATGAATAATGTAGAATGAATAATTTTTTAATTACTTGAAAATCCACCAGAGGCGGACACAGTCAAGATTTTATCAAAAAATATTGTACGCATTATTTTGTTCTTGTTACTTACATTTTTGAATAATTATTTTGTAATAAGGTGATGATACTATTTTTTTAAAGCAACTCAACTTATTTTTAAATCCTCCCATCCCCCATTTCGTTTGAAGGAGGTTTTTTAAAAAATAATTAGAAAAATCGATATAAAATTTCATAACTATCTGACAATCAGATAGTTATGAATCTAATTTGAAAATAAAATTCAAAACACTACAAGTACGTCCAGTCAACTTTTTTGGGCTTGTGTGGTCATTTGCATATCTTGTAGGGTTTGGCGGGCTTGCAAATGAATGATAATACTTTTGTTTTCGCCCGTTTTGATTTGCATATCTGCATCTTTGCCCCCTAGCAAGCGCAGTTTGTCTTGAGTGCTTTTGAGACCATATCCGGCTTGAAAATCCGGCGCAAAGGGTGCGCCATTGTCTTGCAATAAGATTTGGATTTGGTCATTGATTTTTTGAATTTCAAGGCAAATATGCCCGGGTTCAGCTATTTTGGCAATGCCGTGTTTGATGGCATTCTCAACCAAAGGTTGGATTAAAAACCGAGGAATCAGATAATTTGCCAAATTCGGCTCGGCCAGTTTGATTTCATAATTCAAGCGCGAATCGAAGCGTACTTTTTCAATCTCAAGATAGGTTTCGACAATTTCCAATTCTTGGGTAAGTGTACAGTAGTATTCTTGAGAACGATTGGTACTATAGCGGAAGAACTTTGCCAATAACAAAACCATTTTTTCGGTTTTATCAGGGTCGGTGTGTACCAAACCGGCAATAGAATTTAAAGAATTATACAAAAAATGAGGGTTTATTTTGGCTTGCAGGGCTTCCAGTTCGGCTTTGGTCTTTAGCTCACTGAGCTTCAGGAGCTGGTATTCTTGTTCACTGATTTTGCGGGTAATGATGCGCTCCCGAGCAAGCCAATGATAGAGCAACAAACCGGCAACAATCACGTGCGACCGATAAATCAGGCTCATTGGGTGGGTATCCAATAATTGTCCCCAAAAATCGAAATCTCTGCCCATATCTCGGATAAAGGGAACCAATACTGCGTCTAATACATAAATAATCAACAACAAATAGACATAATGATAAAAACTGCGCTCTTTTTGTGATTTTGCCAGCCCTAAATACACATTGACTGCTGTGGTCATCGTAATGGTTTCGGTGAGATTGGTAAGCAAAACCCAACGAAATTCATTGAATGGTGTAGGTCGAGTAAAACTAGCGGGCAATAAACCGGCAATTGCCAATAAAAAATAGGTAATTCCCCCCAAAGCAAAATCGACCAAACCCACAAAGCAGAATTGGCTGAGTAAAAATAATATTTTGGAGATAATCAATTTCATTTCATTTCTTATCCAAAACAAAAAATCATAAATACCTGATTATCAAGTACTTACAAAATATATTAAAATCTTAGTCGATTATTTTCTCTGGAAGCCAATT
The DNA here is from genome assembly GCA_025455045.1 of Microscillaceae bacterium. Lineage (GTDB taxonomy): Bacteria > Bacteroidota > Bacteroidia > Cytophagales > Microscillaceae > JALONJ01. Next base: position 16,962 of record JALONJ010000013.1, read on the forward strand.
ATTGGAAGTTGCAACAAACAAATCGGGGTCAAATTCTCAAAGCAACTCAAATCGTAAAATCCAGTTTTTGGCTTACCTCACCGCGTTTGAAAAGGTGAGTGCGTTTTTGCTTTTTATAAAAAATATTGACTAAGTTGCTCTGGTCATCAAACAGTTCGGTCAAAACAGCATTTTTCAATTGGTAGCCTTTCAATGATTTTTTCAAAGGAAATTCAAAATACAGCCAAGTTACATCGCCTTCCAATTCTTTGCCAATAAAACTGAGGAGTAGTTTTTGGTTTTTGCCATCGGCAAAATAAAAATTAGCCTCAAGATATTTTTTAATTAAATCATTGTATTTTTTAGAATTATCTAAGCGAAGCTCGGCAATACCGTTGGGCTTGCCCAAAGCTATTTCAAAATCATCGGTAAATACGCGCAGACTTACCTCCAACGACTGCGACTTTTCGTTGTAGTTTACTTCGGCAATGCTGGTGTGGAAATCGTGGATAGTGCATCGTGTACGTGGTTGATTATTATTTGCTAAAGCATTGATAATCAATAAGTTAAATAAGAAAAAATATAAATTAAATTTAATAAAAAATCGCATTTTACTTATCAAAATGAATAAAAAACTAACCTTTTCAAACCTGTCAGGTTTCATAAACCTAACAAGTTTCTACTTTTTTTCAAACCTGTCAGGTTTCATAAACCTAACAAGTTTCTACTTTTTTTCAAACCTCTTTTTTTCAAACCTGTCAGGTTTCATAAACCTAACAGGTTTCTATTTTTTCAAACCTCTTTTTTTCAAACCTATCAGGTTTCATAAACCTGACAGGTTTCTATTTTTTCAAACCTATCAGGTTTCATAAACCTGTCAGGTTTCTCTTTTTTCAAACCTGTCAGGTTTCTCTTTTTTCAAACCTGTCAGGTTTCATAAACCTGACAGGTTTCTACCTGTTGCGGATAAAAATTATCTAAAAAACAAATTTAAAATGTCATTGCCCAATACCAGCACCATCAAGGTCAAGAGAATGACTACTCCTACCATTTGCGAGCGTTCCAAAAACTTGTCGGAGGGTTTGCGCCCCGAAATAATTTCATACATCAAAAACATTACGTGTCCACCGTCGAGAGCCGGAATTGGTAAGAAATTCAAAAACGCCAACCACATAGACAAAATACCCGTAAATCGCCAGAAAAACTCCCAATCCCAAGTAGTGGGGAAAAATTGGGCAATGCCAATCGGACCACTGACCGATTTTGCTGAGACTTCACCCCGAAACAATTTACCAAAACCCATCAAATTGAGGTACAATGATTCAAAAGCTCGGTCGGTACCACGGACGATTGATTCCGCAAAACCAAATTTTTCGTAAGAAGGCTTTAATTCTATTTTGGGCAAGAAGCCAAATTTGCCGTTTTCATCGGTTTTGGCTTTGATATTGAGGTTTTTGCCTTCGCGCTCAATTTTGAGGGTAACTTCTTTGTTTTTAAATTTGTCTTGTTCTGCCTGAAATTCGTGAAAAAATTGAATCGGTTTGTCGTTGAACGCCACAATTTTGTCACCAACTTGCAATCCGGCGGCGGCGGCGGGCATTCCTTTTTGTACTTTACCAATACTAAAAGGATAAATAGGCTCAATAAATAGCTCTTTTTTGCCCGAAAGCCTTTCAATCAAATCATTAGGAATTTTGACATCTATTGTTTTGCCTTCGCGCGCAATGGTAAAATAAGAGTTACTCTCAATCAGAGCCAAACGATGGTCTTCAAATTTATTGTAAGGTTTACCGTTGATTTTCAGGAGTTTGTCGCCGGTTTTTAGCCCGATTTCTTGCGCCATTGGGTAGGCTACAATGCCGTATTTGTTTACTTCATTTGCCGGTAGGTAGCTTTCACCATAAATAAATACCAAGCCCACAAACATCATAATACCCGTAATGACATTGATGGTAATGCCCCCCACCATTACAATCAGGCGTTGCCAAGCGGGTTTGGCGCGAAACTCCCAAGGCTCGGGTTCGTTTTGGAGGTGTTTGGTATCAAATGATTCATCAATCATTCCCGATATTTTGACAAAACCGCCCAAGGGAATTGCCCCCAGCGAATATTCGGTTTCGCGCCACGTAAAACCAAAAATTTTGGGCGGAAAACCAATCGAGTATTTTTCGACTCTCATTCCAAATACTTTGGCGGCAACCAAATGCCCCAACTCGTGCAATCCTACAATTATGGACAAGCAAAGCAGCAATTGTCCAACCATTACAAGTGTTCCCATATTATTGATTATCAGCTACTTACGTACAAATAGTGTAGCTTTTGGATTTCTAGTTTTAAATTTTTAAATAATAATTTTATCTACCTACAAATTAAAATAAATAAGGCATAAAAATGTAAATATGTGGTTGTTAGTGTTTTACAAATTTCATTTTCAAAAAATATAAATCATTGGTTATCAAGCAGTTATAAAAGTATTACCTCAGTTATCTACAAAATATAAATCAAAGCAATAACTAATTAGGTATTACTTTTTTTGTTATACTCTTCAAAAAAATTGATTACTGGAATCATTGCAGGTTGAAAACCAGCATTTAATGTGAAGTTAGCAATAAAAACCCGCAAAAATGGGTAGGCAATTGCTGGCGCATTTATATTTGGATAGTTACTATTTTTAAAGTCATCTGTAATCGCTTCGGATGTTCGAAACCATGAAGAAAATGCTAGTTCAAGTACAAACTCTTTGGGATGATATATTTGGGCTTGAAAAATAATAGAAAATATATGTACATCTTTTGAGTCATAACTTATGGCATAATCCAAGTTAAATATTTTATGTTCTCCTTTGACATTTTGCTCAATCCTATCAAATGTTAATTTAAGGACTTGTGATTGTAATAAATTAATTTTTACACTCATAGTTAAATGAATTTAAGCACCATAACTTATTAAATTCTCGTGGACATTTCCAAAATCTGCATTTGGAGCAATCAACAAGGGAGTAAGCGAGATAAATATATCTGTTTTATTCGTTTGATAATCCACATATCCCTCGACTACAGATAGGGGCTTTTCTTGAAAATATAACTCCACTTTTGAAACGTGCAAAATGTAATCATCATTCAAATCTTCAAATTCATAGCCTAATTCTTCAAATTGGGTAATAATTTCTTGGACTGATACTTTGTCAAAATAAGCATCTATTTTATCTTTCACATCTATAAGTTTCATAATTATACTTCCCCTTCCTTTTCTATATTTATGGTTATTGTATTTATATTGATTTTAGGGCTATTAACAGCAATTATAGTACAATTAGGAGTTCTAAAATTAATATCATAGATTCTTTCGGGTGTAAATTTAATGTAAAAGTTGCCTTTAACTACCTCGATATCTAAAAAATTGTTCTTTCTTGCCAGATTAATGATATGCCCATCATTAAATTGTCCTATTTTTAAACGTTTTTTTCCTGATACAATTTTCTCAACAAATTTATTTCGCAAATAATTAAAAATTTCTATCCCTTCAAGAGTCGTCAAATCCAAGAATTTAGATTTATCAACTACTATTTCTGCCTTGATAACAACATAGGATTGGTAAGTATAGTTTCCAGTATTATTGTTCCAAGCTGAAGCTTTTGCCCAATTTTCTGCATTTTGTACTGGGTCTGATACTCCTTCAACAAAAAAATAGATTCCATCTCCCAACCAATGCACATCGCCCAAACTTGGATTAAAATTATTAGTCTTTATGTCTTTGAAATGCAAGCTATTTGTACCGTGAAATCCTATAATAGTAATCAAGCTCATTATATTTACAATATTGGTAGATAAATACTATAAAAGTGTAATTTGCAAGGTAGTTAAAATTATAATTCAGCGCGAATATTTTTATAAGTATTTGATAATCAATTAGTTACTGATAAACCATCGACTTCGCCAAAACCCGGGTCTCCTCATCAGTTTGGACGTAGTCTTCATAATTTGGATTTGCAATATAGGGCATTTTAGCCAGACAATTGGCAATGATGTCCGACATTTGCAAAAATTTAACTTTATCGTGCAAGAAATAATCCACCGCAATTTCATTGGCGGCGTTCAACACGCAGGGCATATTGCCACCGCGCGCCAGTGCCTCAAAAGCCAAGCCTAAATTGCGAAAAGTTTGTAAATCCGGCTTTTCGAAAGTCAAATTGGGATATTTCATAAAATCAAAACGCGGAAAATCTGAATGAATCCGTTGCGGATAAGCTATGGCGTATTGAATGGGCAGTTTCATATCGGGCAAGCCCATTTGCGCTTTCATCGAGCCATCTTCAAATTGTACCAAAGAATGAATGATGGATTGCGGATGCACTATCACCTCTACTTGCTCGGCGCGCAAGCCAAAAAGCCACTTTGCTTCAATCACTTCCAAACCTTTGTTCATCAACGAAGCCGAGTCAATGGTTATTTTAGCTCCCATCGACCAGTTGGGGTGTTTGAGGGCTTGTTCTTTGCTAACTTGCTGTAAATCAGCCAGTTGCTTGCCGCGAAAAGGTCCGCCCGAAGCAGTTAAGATAATTTTTTCAATCGGATTTTTTTCTTCCCCTACCAAGCATTGAAAGATTGCCGAGTGTTCGGAATCGACGGGAATGATTTTTACCTGATGTTTTTGGGCTAAATTCATTATCAATTCTCCGGCAACGACCAGCGTTTCTTTATTTGCCAAAGCAATGTCTTTACCGGCTTCAATTGCCTTGATGGTGGGCAATAAACCACAATAGCCCACTACGGCGGTCAAAACCAAGTCAATGGCATCGCTTTGAACTACTTCGGCGAGGGCGGCTTCAGAGCCAAATACCTGAATATCAAGGTCTTGCAAGGCTGATTTTACTCGGTCAAAGTTTTCAGGATTGGTAACTACCACCTGGCGCGGACGAAATCGGCGGCTTTGGGCAATCAATAAATCGGCATTGTGGCGGGCGGTGAGGACTTCGACCAAAAACTTATCGGGATTGGCGGCGATTACGTCTAGAGCTTGCGTGCCGATTGAGCCGGTAGAGCCTAAAATGGCGAGCCTTTTGTGGGGAAAATTCATAAAAAATTAAGCAATTTCAAACATTTATTCTGGTATAAATAATTGATAATCAAATGATTAGATTATTTTTCAGAGGTATTCAAATCAAGGTTTTCTTTTTTCTCGACTTTGCGAGCCAAGCGACGACGGCTGTTACGATAATCGAGAAAGTAACCTACTGCCGGAAACATAATACTCAAAATCAAAATAACTACTACTTGAACAAACATATCTATGGAATTAGAAATTAGGAATTAAGAATTGAAAATTTTGTAATCAACTGATTATCAATTGGTTACATAATTAAAATACGACTTTATTTTGTATTTATTCCTATACTAAAAATAATTGCTGCAAATATAACCATTTTTGGCAAAATTGGTTTGGCAGAAAGCGAGTTCAGGGGCTTATAAAATTATTGGTATGGATAAACTGCTGATAATCAGAAAGTAACAAGTCTAATTTCTAACTCCAAATTATCAATTTATAATTCTTAAGGTGCAGACCGGACTCGAACCGATACCTTCTCTTTGCAAAAGAGCACTCTTCCAATTAAGCCACTGCACCTTAGGAAAGTGAGCGGGACTCGAACCCGCAACTCCCGATTTGGTTTCGGTATCTTCCAATTGAAATATCACTTCCCAGTATTTTGAAAACTATAACGAATAGATTATCACAATAGTTCGGGCATTCTCGAGTTTCTAATTTCCAGTTTCAAGTTATTTGCTAAGTATTTGATAATCAGGTATTTACATAAAATATTTACCCCATTGCTTGTGTCCTCACAAGCAACTATTGCAAAACTTTGAAAAACTGTTCTAAAATAAAATTGCCCCAAATGATTTTTACGACAAACATTTTTATTCAAACTTTTGTAAACTAAAATTGCTTACTTGTTAATCTATTTGTCTATTTTGTGCGTTTTAGTCAATATGAAATCCAATTTCACAAAATAAAATGCGGATTTTAAAAATTTAAAGACAATGAAATTCGCAAAATTCAAAGTTTTAAGCTAATTTAATGTTTCCTTTCTGCCGGCTTATACAATTGTTTCAAAAAATTATGTCGCAAAAATTAGGATTTTTTTCTCTTTGGTTTTTTTTATCCACTATTGGCTTATTTGCTCAAACTCAAGTCGATAAATCCAATTATCAATTGTTGTGGGAAATTACCGGCAACGGACTCAGCAAACCTTCTTATGTATTTGGGTCTATGCACTTGCAAGACCCGCGTGTATTTGAGTTTAGCGATTCAATGTTTATCAAACTAGCGGAGTGTGAGGCATTTGCCACCGAAATTCAAATTGACAGCCTTATTGAGGGTTTGGATAAATATTATCTCAACCTCACCTTCGACGAATGGGCTGTCCACAAAAAAACTAAAAAACGCACCCGCAAAAGTTGGGGCTTTTTGGATTTGAAACCCCAGACCGGCGACAAACCCACTTTTTTAGATGCTTACTTGGCGGGTATTGCCAAACGAAGTGGCAAACTTATGTGTGGTTTAGAAAAATTGGACGATTATTTTCGTGGCACCATTGAAGACGGCGGCGAAGATTATGAATATACCGACCGTGAATCGCCCGAAATCAAAAAATTTATTGAGACCTACCAAACCGGCAACCTCAGCGAAATTGCCAATATGACGATGGAACGCAACCCTTGGTACGATTCTATGATGGTCAAGCGAAATGTGATAATGGTTGCCAGTATGAAAGATATTATGGAAAAGCATACTTTGTTTGCCGTAGTTGGGGCGGCGCATTTGGTAGGCGAAACAGGTTTGGTTAGGTTATTTGAAAAAGAAGGCTTCAAAATGCGCGCTGTAAGCCCGATTTTTACCGGTCTTGCCGAAAAATTTCAACCTCAATATACACAACTCAACTGGTATGACATTCACAACCCCGAAGGCGGGTATAAAATCAGTATGCCCGGCAAACCTTTGCGCAGGTTTGAGGCTACCGGGGCATCTACGATTTGCATGTACCCCGATTTTACCAATGGCATCCATTATTATTTTTATACCGTCGACTTTGCCGTAGCTCCGGCTGACTCGGGTAAAGTATTTGAACTGGTGGAAGATTCTTTGGTCAAACACTTGCGCGGCAAAGTAGTATCACGTAAGAACCTGACATTCAAAGACTTAGACGGGGTAGAACTGTTGATTCAACACGAAAACATTGAGTTGAGTTTTATCCGCGCCCGTTGGTTTTATCGGCACGGCAGAGTATATGCTTTGCATACCTCCTCGCTCAAAGAGCGTATAGATTCACCCGAAATTGACCGTTTTTTCAATAGTTTGGAGATTATGAATCCTCCCAAAAACTTAGACTATTTGCAAGATGCTTTGGGTGCGTTTGTGGTCAAAACCTACACCAAACCTCAGTATCTAAGTACGCAATTGGTCAATCCGGCACGCCCCAATGACCGCCCTTGGGCAACTCACCAGTGGCTCAGTGTCAATCATACCCGCCAAGATTTGCATTATTTGTATTATCACGATATACCTTCGGGTTATCGTACTTTCAATGATTCTACTTATTTGGAAGAATTTATCAATTATTTCAAAGAATATGCGGCAGTCGATTCGGTTTTATTGCCCAAGCGTTATGACCTCAAGGGCTATGGCGGACACGAAGTTAGTTTTATTCAAGATGATTTTTTAAAAATCCGCGCGCGCTATTTTTTGCGTGGCAATCGATTATATACTTTGATTCAACAAACTACCGCGCCCGAATTTGATAATCAATTTATGGATTCGTTTCAGTTTGTGCCGTTTCAGGCAATGCAATTCAAAAAACAAATACTCAAAGATAGCATTTGCTCGGTATTGTTGCCGACTAGCTTTGTAATACCGAAAGAAGACAAAAACTCATTGTGGAGTTTCAATGTTTTTAATAATTATTATGACCAATTGGGCAGTATTGATAAATTTTTCAATTTTGAAGGTACTGATACAAGTACCGGCAGTGTTTTTAATTTGAAAATATCACATTATGGCAAATACGCCGAATTTGCCAATACCGACAGTTTGTTTAATCAATGGATAGCGCGTCATAAATCCGATGCCGACAGCATCTTATCAGTACAAGATATAAAATATCAAGGTATGCAAGGCAAAGAAGTCTTATACCATCGCTATAATGTAAATACCATTTCTAAAAGTCGCTATTTTTTGCGTGACCACGCGCTGTATCAACTGACGGCTTCGTATGCGCAAGAATTGAAAACCGACCCACAATTGACTTATTTTTTCAATTCTTTGCAATTTCACAAACCCGAAATCAATCCGGTGAATTTGTTTAGCCCCAAAACCGAACTTTTATTCAGTGATTTGACTTCCAAAGATTCCACAGCTTGGGAAAAAGCCAAAGCCGCTTTGAGTTATTATGCTTTTGAAAAAAAGCATTTGCCTTACATTTACAAGGCTTTTGCCAATCAATATCCTGATGATAGTACCGAGTATGAAAGCACCAAAGCCAAACTTTTGGAAGTTTTGCGGCGCGTGCAAGACACAGCTACAGTCAAATTTTTGTATGATTTTTATGCCGAACACGCCACCGACCGCCAAAAAACCGATATTTTGATATTATTGGCGCAATTGAAAACTCAAGAGGCTTGGGATTCATTTTTTCAGTTAGCCAAAAGCAATCCACCCACCAAAATAGAAGACTATAATTTGAAATATAATTTTAGTGATACGCTTGCCCTTAGTCAAAAATATTTTAAAGATTGGCTGGAATTGGGCAAAAATGAGATTTTCCGCCGCACTTTTCTCAATCTTTCGGCAGATTTGGTCTATGATAGTACCTTTAACCAGAGTCTATTGAATGAAAACTTATCGGTATATCTCAATTTGGCTACCCAAGATATTGCCCGCTACCAACAAGCAAACTCCGGCAAAAAGTCCAAAAAAACCGAAGAATATGGGTATGAAGGTTATGATTCATATTCGGATTATTACTTTGAAGATTACCTGAGTTTGTTTCGCAATATGCCCGAATCGCCCGAAATCAATGCCGTTGTACGCCAAATAGCCAAAGTAGTGGTAGGCACTGAACCAACTAAACTAGCGGCTATCCGATTTTTGCTGGACAAAAAACAAAAAATTGAATCCAAATGGCTCAAAACCATTTTGGAAGATAATGCGCAATATTATAATTGCTTGCAAATGCTGCGCGATGCCGAACAATTGAGTTTGGTTCCGGCAAAGTATTTGAAACCTGCCCGCGTAGCCAAAGCCGCTTTACAAGAACAAATCAAAAACTATTACGGCTATCAAGACAGCGACATAACGCCTGTGAGTGAACGCATTATAGAATACAACGGCGAAAAAGTACGCGTTTTTACCTACAAATTTATCCTAAACAGGTACGATTATGCCGATGAGTACGAAGGCGAATCAGCTCATACTGATTCAAGCAAAACCCAAAAAGTCGATTATTATGTAGGTATCAGTGGTCCCTTTGCCATCAAAAATAACAAACGCACTTTCTCAGATGCGCTTACCGGCTTTACTTATGAAGCCGTGGAAGCGAATAAAATTGAAGAAGAAATCAATCGCTTGATAGAAGAAAAGACCAAGGTTTGGGAAGAAAATACCGAAGATGTAAAAGAAGAAGATTGATGAGACCTTAGAGATGAACAATTGAAAATGGTTTTTCAGCCTTTTTCAGGAATCAATTTCCTGAAAAGGGCTGAAGAAGCATTATTTCATTACCCAATTAAAGAAGAACATAACCGAACTTTAGACGAACTCAACAAACCATTAACTTTGAGAATGGGGCAGGACAATTTGGGCGGCTTGTTTTTCAAATACTTGTTTGATTTCAGTGTTTTGCTGTTTTTGCCAATCGGGAAAAATAATTTGCAAAAGATTGCGACTTTGAATGAGCCTAATCCACGAAAAATTCCAGTAATCGGCAGTGGGTATGCCCAAAATATCGGCTACCTCGTTCCCCAACAAAAACCGTGTATATGCCGAAGCAAAACCTGCCGAAAATTGGGCTTGAGTTGCTTGAGTCAAAAAACCCAAAAGCGATTGGGTAAGCTCTTTTCCGGCTTGCGAGGTTTGAAATTCGCTTTGCGCTATCCGTTTATCCAGCCAAAAAGCCGATTTGCCGGTTTCGGGCAACCACTCAGGCTCTACCCCCGAAAGATAGCCAATGACATTCCAAAGATGCAAAAAATCTTCGGCGGCTTGGGCATTGATACTGATACCAATCTTGCGCAAACCGCGCAGACAAATCCACGAAAAAGCTAAATTAGTTCCCGCCATATCCATTTGGTTGATGGGTGCGCCCCAAGCCGGATTCCATTGCCCACTTTTTAAAATTTGAAAACGAATATGGGCGTGCAAAAGCCTGACTTTGAGGATATTAGCCAAGCCCTTGCCCGATAAATCAAAAGCATCGGGTTGCATTACCTCCCAAACAAACTGCCCAGTTTCGCGGAGGCGATTTTCTATATCCTGCCGGATTCGTTGCGACAAATACAAGACTTGCGCTCCATTGGCTCCGGCATAGCAATAAGGCAATGACAAAAAGCCTAACATTGACATAATCATCTGGGTATGTTGGGCAAAGAGTTTTTGGGCATTTTGCATTCGCTCGGCATCAGCCCACGGTGGCAAGGATAAATGTTGGTGAAGGAAATCTTGAAAAAAATCAAGGCTTTGGAGTTGCTTGAGGTCGGTATTGGTTTGCAACTGATTGATTTGGCGCAAAATGCTTGAAGATTCGGGGTGTTCTAGCAATTTTTGAAAAACTGAATCTGCCGCCGTATCGGATTGTTGGCGAGTATTTGCCCCAAAACTGGTATTAGATGGGTTAAAATGAGGTGATTTCATTTCGATAAAGATGTTTGTCCATCTAACCGCTTGCGCAAAGATTTGGTTTGGAAGAATATTGAATTATTTGGAAAAAGAGAGGTAAGGAATGAATAGTGAATAATGTAGAGTGAATAATTTTTTAATCGTTTGAAAATGAATAGATTATCAGAAAATATTGTTTACTTTATTTATTTTCTGTTCCTAAGCTGTAGAGAATGAGTATTTGAGTGCTATTGGGTATAATTTTCGCGCAAAGGCAATAAGGAATTAGGAATTAATAATTAGGAATCAGGGATTATATAACTACCTGATTATCAACAATTTACATCTTTACAAATGTTTGACTTATTTTGTAATCATTCCTCAGCCACCAAGTAGTGCCTACGGCGAATAATTAATTGACCAGCCCTGATAAGTTTTAAAAGGCTTATGAGAGCTGGTCAAATTAGTGTTACTCAAAATCCATCACCTATTTCAAAACCCCCAGTTCCTTACCCACTTCGGTAAAGGCTTGAATGGCTTTATCCAAATGTACAATTTCGTGAACCGCCGAAATCTGTACGCGGATGCGGGCTTGTCCTTTGGCGACTACCGGATAATAAAATCCAATGACATAAATGCCTTTATGTAAAAGTTTTTCGGCAAATTGTTGGGCAAGGGGAGCATCATAAAGCATAATCGGAACAATAGGATGTTCGCCGGGCTTGATGTCAAAACCGGCGGCGGTCATTTTTTGCCGAAAATATTGCGTATTTTGCTCCAATTTGTCGCGGAGTTCGGTAGTTTCGGAGAGCATTTCCAAAACCGCAATCGAAGCTCCGGCAATTGCCGGAGCTAGGGTATTGGAAAATAAATACGGACGCGAGCGTTGGCGCAGTAAATCAATAATTTCTTTGCGCCCCGAAGTAAAGCCCCCCGAAGCCCCTCCCAGAGCCTTGCCCAAAGTGCCGGTAATGATGTCAATTCTGCCCATTACGTGGCGAAATTCGTGGGTGCCGCGTCCGGTTTTGCCCATAAAGCCCGAAGCGTGACATTCATCAATCATTACCAGAGCCTTGTATTGGTCGGCTAAGTCGCAAATTTTGTCGAGCTGGGCAATTGTTCCGTCCATTGAAAATACCCCATCGGTAACAATAATTCGATGTCGCAAGCCTTGAGTAGCTTCAAGTTTTTCGGCTAAATCTGCCATATCATTGTGCTTGTAGCGCAAGCGTTGGGCTTTGCACAGGCGCACCCCGTCAATAATTGAAGCGTGGTTGAGTTCGTCCGAGATGATGGCATCTTCTTCATTGAAAAGTGGCTCAAATACGCCCCCATTGGCATCAAAAGCTGCGGCATACAAAATTGTATCTTCAGTACCCAAAAACTCGGCAATTTTGGTTTCCAAGGTTTTGTGCAAGTCTTGTGTACCACAAATAAACCGCACCGAAGCCATTCCAAAGCCGTGCGTAGCAATGGCTTCTTGAGCGGCTCGCATTACGCGCGGGTGATTTGCCAAACCCAAATAATTGTTGGCACAAAAATTAATGACTTCTCCGGCTTGTTGGGTATGAATGACGGCGGTTTGCTGAGAGGTGATAACTCTTTCGGACTTATACAATCCGGCGGCTTTGATGTCTGCCAATTCTTTTTCTAAGACTGGCTTAAGCGTTTCGTACATATTCTAAATATTTTAAATTGTGCAAAGGGAAAAACATAAAAAAGGCAACCGGCTATGCAAAGCAACCTTAGCCAATTTGCACAAATTTAAGACAAAAACTTCGGACTAGGAAAGGAGAATTTTGAGCTTAGAAATTGGACATACTAAAAGAGTCTCGTCTAAAGGCAAACCTATCGAGAAAGTTAGAAAAACATACCGAAAGAAAAAATTGATTAATTCTTTGGGCGTATAAATCTGTTTATTTCAAATCAAAATAATTCTCGAGTTTATCGGCAATGAGTAACCAAGTCTATTGTTTGAATAATTATAGATTATAAAGTATAACTACCTGATAATCAGATATTTATAAAAAAACCATTTTAAAAAAGTAAATAAAACTTTCTTAAAATGGTTTGGCTTTATCATTTTATTTGAACTTAGACTTCATCAAGCGCAAAAGGCAATTTGCGAATCCGTTTGCCGGTAAGGGCAAATACGGCATTGGTCAAAGCCGGAGCAATGGGTGGCAAACCCGGTTCACCCACGCCGCCCGGATGCTCGTTATTTTCAATGATATGTACTTCGATTTCGGGTGTTTCTTGCAATCGGAGGACTCGATAAGTATCAAAATTGCGTTGTTGGACTACGCCATTTTCAAAGGTAATTCCATCTTTGATAGCCGCCGTCAAACCCATAACAATATTGCCTTCGGTTTGTCCTCTGACGGTATCGGGGTTTACATACATTCCACAATCAATTACTGAAGTTACTTTGTTGATTTTGATGCCATCTTTGGTTTTTTCTACCTCGACCACGTGGGCGCAAATCGACTCAAAAGAACGAGCAATGGCTACTCCCCGCGCTTTGTTTTTGGGCAATTTTTCGTTCCACTTTGATTTTTCGGCTAATAATTTCAAAACTGCCTCAAAACGCGGGGCATCTTTAAATAATTCAATGCGATAATTCATTGGGTCTTTTTTGCCCAAATGAGCCAATTCATCTACAAAACTCTCGTGTCCGAAGGCATTGGTCGAGGAGTAAACCGACCGCCACCATAGCAAAGGCACTTTAGTCTCAGCGTGAGCATAACTTATTTTGTAATTGGGAATGGCATAAGGGCTGTCTTTTTCGGGGCTTACAGCTTCCATCGCCCATTCATCGGCTTTGTCTTTTTGCAAACCACCCCATTGGTTTTGAATAGAGCCACCCACTATTTTGTGTTCAAAAGCCGTAATATTGCCATTTTTGTCAATTCCGCCACTCATCCGACTCAACATTGCCGGACGAAATGGACCTTGAGTAATGTCATCTTCCCGAGTCCAAATCAATTTAATGGGAGCTTGCATTTGTTTGGAAAGCAAGGCTGCCTCCACAATAAAATCATAAAAAGCCTTGCGCCCAAATGCCCCACCGAGGAAGGTAACGTGAATTTTCACTTTATCGGGCGGAATTTGCAAAGCCCTTTGTAAATCGCCCAACAACCAATCTGCCCCTTGTACGGGTGCCCAAATTTCGCATTGAATCGGGGCTTGAGGGTCGGTTGCCATAGATACCACACAGCACTCGGTTTCCATCGAGGCGTGCGCCAAAAACGGCGTTTCGTAATCAGCCGTGAGGGTTTGCGCCGAGGTTTTGAAGGCTTCGGCAAAATTGCCTTTTTCTTCGTGTTTGATACCTTCTTGCGAAGCAATGGCTTTCATTTTGTCAAAATAGGCTTGACTGCTAAATTTGGCGTGTTCGCCACAGTCCCAAGTTACTTTCAAGGCTTTGCGCCCTTGTAAAGCGGCATAATAATTAGTGGCAATGACGGCTACAGTTTCGGCTTGTTGCATAAACACAAAGCGCGATGATTTGACAACTTGTTTTACGCCGTTTACGGCTTTGGCTGCCGAATCGTCCAAACTGGCAATTTTACCAATGATAGCATTGGGTCGTTCAATCGAAGCATACAACATTCCCGGCACTTTTACATCCATTCCAAAGATAGCCGAGCCGTCCACTTTCATCGGTATATCTTGGCGAGGCATTGCTTTGCCTACGATTTTGAAATCTTTTTTGTCTTTGATTTTAACTTCTTTGGGAATCTCGAGTTTTTCAGCTTTTTCGACTAACTCACTGTAAGCCAACGACTTAGCACTGGGTTTGTGATATACTTTGGCGTTGCTGGCATAACATTCTTCTTCCGAAACTTGCCAAGTTTGGGCGGCGGCGCGAATAAGCAAAGTACGCGCCGTAGCACCCGCCTTACGCAAAGGCTCCCAATGTACGCGCACGCTACTGCTCCCGCCCGAAAGTTGCGAGCCATATTTTTGTTTGCCGTCCGTCATTAAAATATGAACTTCATTGATGTCCACTTCCAATTCTTCGGCTAAAAGCATTGCCATCGACTGGTAAGTGCCTTGCCCCATATCGGGGCGGGGGTTCATCAGGGTAATTTTTCCGGCGGTATCAATCAAAATATAAGGATTGAGTTCAAGTTCTTTTACCTGACCGACTTTGGCAAGTACAGTTTCTTTGCCGGCAAAATAAAAACCCAAACCTAAAGCCGAGCCGGTTAAAGCCGTATTTTTGAGAAAATTTCGTCTATTGATGGTCATTGTGATTTATTATTTTGTGTTTTTACCGGATAATTCCAAAGATGCCCGTTTGATGGCTTTTTTGATGCGGATATAGGTACCACAACGACAAATATTGCCTTGCATTGCCGAGTCAATTTCTTCATCGGTCGGATTAGGGTTTTTGCTCAAAAGAGCTACTGCCGACATTATTTGCCCCGATTGGCAATACCCGCATTGGGGTACTTGTTCGGCAATCCAAGCCTTTTGTACGGCGTGGGTGCGGTCTTTGGACAAGCCTTCTACCGTGGTAATTTTCATTGATTTGACCGCCGAAACCGGCAAACTGCACGAGCGAATCGGCAGTCCGTCCAAGTGAACCGTACAAGCTCCGCATTGGGCAACCCCGCAACCGAACTTGGTGCCGGTTAAGCCAATGGTATCGCGGATAACCCACAAAAGCGGGGTTTTGGGGTCGACATCCACGCTATAGGATTGATTGTTGATGTTTAGATTAAATTGCATAAGTTTAACCCTTTGGGTGTTTTAGGTCTTATTAAATTTTTATAACTACCTGATTATTAATGAGTTATGTATTTTTATTGAATCTTCGCTACTTTTCAGAAATTTCCTTCGGCAATTCTATTGAATTCT
>JALONJ010000279.1 GCA_025455045.1 Microscillaceae bacterium
TATTTTTAAAATAATTGATGATTTGTCAAAAAAAGCGTATTTTTACATCATAATTAGCTCATTATCAAATAGTTACTAAAATATTCACGTTAATTTATAAAACCCTGATAATCAGTTAGTTATAAAATAATCGTTTGCCCATATTTTTTCACCTTTGATAATCTGCCAGAGGCGGACACGGTCAATGAGTTAGATGTGCCAAAGTGAGAATTGCTGGTATAATTACTTTATTGGATTAATTAACTCCGGCTTGATTTCTATTACTTCAGGTATTGTGGTAGTTACTTTCTCGGGCAATAGCCAATACAACAAAACACTTGTTTGGGCAGTAAAACTCGCAAAAATCAATACCCCCAATACATTAAATAAAAAATGCGCATTGGCAATCATTCGCGCAACTTCAGCTTCGCCCGAAATCCAAATGACTAACTGAGTAAAGGGCATAATAAACATCAAACCTAGCCCAACGGAAGCCAGATTGAAAATCAAATGAAAAAGACCGGTACGAATTGCCTCGCGCGAGCGACCGATGGAAGCCAGCAAGGTATCGGAACAAGTGCCGATTTCTGCCCCCATCATCAGCGAAATGCCAATCGAGATATCAATCATATTTTGTTTGGCTAAGGTAATGGCTATGCCCACCGTAGCCGAAGATGCCTGAATAATCAAGGTAAAAAGCCCGCCGGTCAAAACGCCCCAATACGGATTTTGCAGATTTTGTAACAAAGCCAAAAAAGGCGGGTAGTTGCGCAAAGGCAACACGGAGTTATCCATTGTTTCCAAGCCAAAAAATATGAGTCCAACCCCTAAAAAAATATGCCCAAGATTTTTGCGAGGCAAGGACTGAGCCGTCAGGACAATGATCAAACCAATAAGCAACAAGATGGCACTGTATTCCGAGAGTTGGAAGACCATAATTTGGGTAACGAAGGTAGTGCCAATGTTCGAACCCATCACTACGCCCAAGGACTGCCGAAAAGTTAATAAATGAGCATTGACCAGCGCAATGGTCATAATAATCACCAATGAAGACGAACCCAAGACCGCCGTAACCAATGTGCCGGTCAAGATGCCGGTAAAAATATTGGTCGTAAATCGTGCCAATATACTTTGCATTTTGTTGCCTGCAATGGCTTTCAAGCTATCCGACATCAGGGTAAGCCCATACAAAAAGATGACTACCCCACTCAACAAATTAAGGCTAATAACCAGAAAATCAGGCGTTTGCATACTTTGAAAGACTTTTGTTGGGTTTAAATTTAAAAGTATTTCAAAAAAAAACCGCATATTGTATGTTAAGTTTTGATGAAGAAATAGTTAATAAATTGCCTATTTTTAGTTTTTTTATAATCCATTGATTGTCAGTATTTTAACGTGGATATTTTAAAGCGTATCAAAAAAGTACAAAAAACTAAAGTTCTAAAAAAATCTAAAATCCTTCCAATTCGTCATCTTGCGTGGAGCTTTGTTAAATTGTTATATCTTAGAAATATTGGTTCTTCACCACTTTTCACAACAACAATTTAAACTAATTTTGAAAAAGCACTTATTTTTTAAGAAATTGCTATCTCAATTGCTGAATAAAATTGAAATTTGCAAAGCAAATTCAAACTAAACCCCCTATTACCAATGGAAAACCCCAATAATCATTTAAACAAAGAACAAATCTCGCAATCGCTCACGCAGGCTTTTCAACAATTTGTGGCTTGGTTAGATACCATTTCCGAAGCCCAATTCAATGAAAATCCGCCGCAAAAATGGTCAATCGCCCAAAATCTTGAGCATCTCATCAAGTCTGCCAAGCCGGTAAGAGCCTTGCTGGGCAAGCCTGCTTCGGAATTGACAGCCTTTGGCAAACCGTTTGCCCCCGAAAAGACTTATCAAGAAATCGTCGAAATTTATCTAAAAACCCTTCAAAAGCCGGTTGTCAATACTACTTTTGCCCCCAACGAAGCAGTTTATAAACCCGCCGATTTGAGAGCTAGTTTTCTCAAAGAGTTGGATTTGTTGTTGAATCATCTGGCTTTGTGGCAGGAGTCCGACTTGGATTTATACGCGATTCCACATCCACTCATCGGCAATTTATCGGTACGACAAATGCTCTATTTTACCGCCTATCATACCTTGCACCATTTGAGTACTTTGCAAAAAAGATGGGCTGTATCTTAAGTTTTGGAAAATAGTTTAATTTATTTAATCACCATAAGTATTTGATTATCAGCTACTTATATACTTTTATTGCTTAGTAAATGAAATAATGCTTGAGCTTTCAAAGTTTGGTATAATTTTTTAGGATATAGGTGATAAGCTAAAATTTTATATTTTCCCCAAAAAATCTAATAATTAAGCTACCTTTACTTTATGTTTAATTGCTTCGAAAATCTTTAAAATTATTATAGCTCTTATGAAAAATAATCTCTGGATAGTCAAATTTTTTGCTCTGGTTTTACTCGGTGCTTTTTTATTGGTCAGTCCTGATACCCAAGCCCAAAGAAAGAAAAAGAAAAAGGGAGAGGACACTTCCGAAGAAACTACTACCAAAAAAAGTAGTGCCAGCGAAAAAAAAGCCAAAGCCGCCGAAGATAAAAAAACGCGCGCTGAACTCAAAAAACTTTCCAAAAACCCCGAAGCCTATCGCCAACTCAAAGACGGCAAAGCCGAAGCCGAGCGACAAGCCTCGGAGCTTAAGTCGGAAGTGAATCGCCTCAAAGAACTTGAGCAACAATGCGCCCAAGAAGAAGAAAACCTCAAACGCCAAATCGAGGAGTTGATGGGCAAAGTCCAAACCCTTGAAAAACAGCCCAAAAACACGGGCGGCTTTGGTGTACCCGCCCAAGGCACTTACTACGTGGTGCAAATTGGGGCTTTCCAACAAAAAGATGTAGAAGTAAATGCCGATAATCCCGACTTGCGCAAAGACGCTACCGATGGATTCAACAAATATATTATGGGAGTATTCCCCGATATTCAACAAGCTGACCAATTGCGCGCCTTTTTGTTGCAGTTAGATTTTCGCCGCAATCCGGCTTATCGCCCATTTATTGCCCCTTACAAAGACGGCAGACGCATTTCGCTGGAAGAAGCCCTCGGACCCGAAGAAGCCCAAAAACGCAAAGCCCAAATGGGTAATTGAGGAATTAGGAATTATTTAATTACTTGATTTTCAATTGATTATGTTTTTAAAAAGTTTACTTTATCTTGTATTTATTCCTTAGTAACATAATAATTTTCGAGTAATTAAAAAACGATTCATTCTACATTATTCACTATTCATTATTAAAAGAATTTGTAAAAATTATTAATTGTAAAAAATTGAAAAGTTGAGTTGATTAGCTCAACTTTTTTTATGTGTCTAGTGGTTAAACTCATTGTTTTCAAAGACTCTGCAATTATTGTATAACTAATTTATAATCAACACTTTAGCTTATCGACTTATGTTGCCCATTATTCAAAGAGCCGCTTTATTTGCCGATAAAATCGCCATCGAGGACTCACAAGGTAGTTTCACTTATCAAGAACTTTGGCAAAAGTCTTCCTTGCTTGCCGGTCATCTATTGGCGCATCAACCCGATTTGCAAGAAAAACGGGTAGCCTTTATCGCTACTCAAACCGCCGACTACGTAGTGATGCTTTGGGCAATTTGGCAAGCTGGGGGCATTGCCGTTCCTTTGGCGGTGAGCCACCCCACCCCCGAAATTGTTTATATTTTGCATAACACTCAAGCCGAAGTGGTCTTGACCAACTCGACTTATGAAGCGTTTTTATCTCCTATTTGCCAAGCCCAAAACCGTACTTTGCTCAATATCAATAGATTAAATAACTCTTTGATAATCAATGATTTACCCGAAATAAATCGCAATCGCCGCGCCCTCATTATCTACACCAGTGGCACAACCGGCAAACCCAAGGGGGCGGTTACCACTCATCAAATGATTGAAGCCCAAATCCGCACCTTAGTCGAGGCTTGGGAGTGGCAAAGTTCGGACTATATTCTGGAAGTATTGCCCCTGCATCATATCCACGGCATTATCAATGTAATGGCTTGCGCCTTGTGGACGGGCGCGCGCGTGCGAATGTTAGAAAAATTTGTTGCCTCTACAGTCTGGGATTTGTTTTTATATGAAAACTTCACAGTATTTATGGCAGTTCCTACCATTTACAATCGCCTAATTGGGGCTTGGGAGGATTTTTTGCCCCAAAAACAATCGCAAATTTTGTCTCAACTGCAAAAATTCCGCTTAATGGTTTCCGGCTCGGCAGCATTGCCGGTTTCGGTGCTTCATAAGTGGCAACAAATAAGCGGGCATACGCTTTTGGAGCGTTATGGAATGACCGAAATCGGTATGGCACTCAGCAATCCTTTGTACGGGGTGCGCCGCGCCGGTAAAGTGGGCTTACCTCTGCCACAAGTCGAGGTTCGTTTGATAGATGAAAACAATCAAGTGATGAGTGGTTATGATGTCGCCGGAGAAATTCAGGTCAAAAGTCCGGCGGTTTTTCTTGAGTATTGGCAAAATCCCGAAGCCACTGCTCAAAGTTTTGTTGAAGGCTGGTTCAAAACCGGCGATGTAGCCCAGCGCGATGCCGAAGGCTATTATCAAATTTTGGGGCGCAATAGTACCGACATTATCAAGACCGGCGGCTACAAGGTATCGGCATTGGAAATTGAAGAAACTTTGCGCAATCACCCACAAATCGCCGAATGTGCCGTAGTGGGCTTGCCCGATGAGGATTGGGGCGAAAAAATTGCCCTAGCCATTATCCAAAAAGATGATAATAAAGCCCTGACAATCAATGACTTACGTGATTGGGCAAAAAAATATCTTGCCCCTTACAAAATTCCGAATTTGCTACTTATTTGTACCGACTTGCCCCGCAATGCAATGGGAAAAATCATCAAATCAGAACTAAAAAAACTATTTGAAACAAACTAGGGAATGAATAATGAATAGTGAATAGTGAATAATGTAGAATGAATAATTTTTTAATTACTTGAAAATCAAGATGTTATCAAAAAAATTGGTTCTTCAGCCTTTTGCAAGAAAAATTGTATCGCAGGCTGCCAGCCTGCGCGCGTAAGTGGCTTTAGGTAACTTCTAAACCAAACAATTCCTGAAAAGTACTGAAGAATAATACTGCTATACATTTATGATTTTCACGCAAAGACACTAAGGCTCAAAGTATTGATTATCAATGGTTTATACCTTCTAATTTGAAATTTGTATAGTAGTATTCTGAAGAATCTAATTATATAGTTAAATGCTTGAAAATCAGGCAATTAAAAAAAAACATAAGCCTTTCTAAAATTTGTTTGGGCTTCGGCAAAGTTATAGTCAGCTTTTCATTTTTTCACAATCTTTAACGAATAGGATTTGATTAAACCCCAAATTTCTCGGAATTTTGCCTTTCAAAACAAATTCCACAATGCAAAAACTGGTTCATTATGTTCTACTTGGGCAACAATGGCTTTTTAAGAGTGTATTAATTGCCTTTTTTTTGAGTCCTTTGTTAGTCTTGAATAATTGCGCCAATCGAATGGCTCCTACCGGCGGAGCCAAAGACTCGCTCGCCCCTTACCTCAAAGAAAGCATCCCCCGCAACCAAGGTATAAATCATACCGGCAAAACCCTTGTCCTTAAATTCAATGAGTGGATTCGGGAAAAAGAGCTATTGAAACAACTCATCATTACTCCCCCCATCCAGCAAGGTTTTAGCTTCAAAATTATCCGCGACCGCCTCGAGATTACGATTTTGGATAGTGCTTGGCGCACCAATACTACTTACAATCTCAATTTTCGCAAAGGCATTGAAGACATTACCGAAGGCAATGTAGCCATTTTGGACACTCTCAAGCGCGAGCCTTTGCGCTTGGCATTTAGTACCGGCAATACCATTGATACCTTGCAAGTACGCGGCAAAGTATTGAGCCTGCTTACCAACGAAGCCGTCAAAGACGCGGTAGTTTCGCTCTATCGTTTAGATGATACTTTGCGCATAGACCGTGATAAACCCTATTATTATACCTTGACCGACGAAAAAGGTGAGTTCAAAATCGAGAACATTCGCGCCGGAAAATATCAAATTTATGCTCTTGCCGACAAAGACAATAATTCGCTCTACCGCGAACCCGAAGCCATCGGCTTTATAAACAGTGGAATCAGCGTTGGCGATACTGCCCAAAACAACGATTTGATTTTGCAAATAGCTTCCGAAGACCACACCCGCCCCAAGCTCGCGCGCGCGCGCCCACTCGATGCCGAATATTTGCTAGAGTTTAGCGAAGGTCTCAACGCCATCAATATAGAAGTGCAAGATAACCCCCAAAAAGACTTATTGGCTTATAACCTCGACGAAAAAGGCAAAATTCTCAAATTATTCAACCTCCAATCGGTTTATGATAGCTTAAGCCTGCGTATCAATGTAAAAGATTCGCTGGGTAATGCCTTGGACACTACTGCCAAAATTGCTTTCAAAAAAATCGAGGAGAAAGAAAATCGCCGCCGCAAAGAAACCGAAAATACCGGCAAAGTACTAGATGTCAAAATGGAACTGCGCACCGGAACCGGTATCGAGAAACAACTTGAATTGGATTTTATTTTTGATAAACCCGTCAAAAGCCTTGATTTTCAGAAAATTAACTACCGCCTCGACAAAGATACCATCAATCAATCGCCTTTGCTCGAAGCCAAAGATACCGCCAGCTACCGTTGGGACGCTACTCGCTCGCGTTTGTCGGTTACCAAAAAAATAAACCTCAAGTCCGAAATACTCATCTTGCTTGATAGTGCCGCCTTTGTGAGTGTAAAAGGTGAAACCAATCGCAAAAATCAACAGTCATTCAAACTCAAAGATGTCGCTAATTTTGCTACCATTAGTGGCAGAGTAAATACCAAAGAACCCGCGTACATTATTCAATTGCTCAACGACAAATTTGCCCTCATTGCCGAGCGGCGCAACACCCCCAATTTTGAATTTTTGTACCTACCCGCCGGTACTTATCAAATTCGGGTTATCATTGACAAAAATAATAACGGGCGTTGGGACAGTTCCAACACCCTCAAAAATATTCCTGCCGAGCCAGTCTATTTCCGTTTTTTACAAAACAACGGCAAGCTCAAAGAGCGTTGGGATATAGAAGGCACTTTGGTTGAGTTTTAAAAAATAAACAACAGCAGTTTGAATTTTATTCATAAAATTTTTATAATTATCTGTATATCAAGTATTTATAAGAATTATATTTGCAAAAGGTGGCTCAAAAACAAACCATTTAACCACCAAGAACCCTAAGAAAATACCCACAAAGTTCACTAAGACCTTGGTGTTGCTTGGTGCTTACCTTTATGAACTTGGTGCTAAAATTATTCTATAACTGTAAATACTTGATAATCAATCACTTATTCCAATGTATGCGAATACAAATCATTTTAAATGATTTCCTAAAATACCCAAATTAGGTGAAATTAACTATATTTGACTATTAATTGCGGCATTTTGAATTAGTAAAGCAAAATGGAAAAAATTTTACCTTTGTTTCCCTTGGGCTTGGTAGCCTACCCGGGCGAGGCACTCAATCTCCACATTTTTGAGCCTCGCTATCGGCAGTTGGTACGCGAGTGTAACCAATACAAAACTACGTTTGGGATTCCGGCTTTTTTGAATAATCGTTTGATGGCTTATGGAACCGAAATGGAAATCAGCAAAATCCAAAAAATATACGATGACGGCAGAATGGACATTCGCACGCGTGGCTTGCGCGTATTTAGGGTACTCACCTTCGACAATCCCTTGAATGATAAGCTATACGCCGGAGGCTTGGTAGAAATGATTGAATACGAAATGGAATTTGACCCCAGTATTCAGCTACAGCTCTGGGCAAAAATTGAGCAGTTGTACCGTCTTTTGCAAGTGAGTATGGATACACAAATTGTTGATAATCAAGCCCTTTCGTTTCAAGTGGGGCATCGGGTAGGCTTATCGCTAGAACAAGAATATGAGCTTTTGTGCCTGCACAAAGAAAAAGAACGTCAGCTCTTTTTGCTAGAACATTTGGAAAAAACCCTCCCCATTGTGGAAGAAATGGAACGCACCAAGCAAATTATCAAAATGAACGGGCATTTTAAACATTTTGACCCTTTGAATTTTTGAGAAACAAACAAAAGACAAATCAAGGCTTACAGTTTTTCGACTTTAGAATTTTGCCTCATCAAGCAATTAGATGTTTTCATATATCTATTTGATAAGCAATGATTTGCGAGCAATATCAGCAATTCCCACTGTAGAAATTTTAAACGAATATTTAATTTTTTAGAATTTTTATGAATCGGGTTTTACATAAAGCATTGATAATGAGGTATTTATT
>JALONJ010000280.1 GCA_025455045.1 Microscillaceae bacterium
AAAGGGCTATCCTTGATTTTATAGCAAATGGGGGCTTTGGTGAAAAAACTTAAGCTAAATTTTGCTTTTCGTCTTTGAGATAAATACCTGATTATCAATCGCTTACAAGTAATGCTGTCCAATTTACCACAAAGTTCACAAAGGTAGTTACAAAGAAGCACCAAGGTCTTGGTGGACTTTGTGGGTATTTTCTTGGTGTTTAAATAGTTTATGCTTGCCTTAGCTTTTGCAAATAAAATTTTTGTAAATGCTTGATTTACAGGGGTTTACATTACTTTTAATAGCTACAAATTAATTGAAAATCAGGTGATTATATAATTTGTAATTCCTAAGAACATTTGACCAAGAAAAGATGATACAAAATCTTGCTTGAATATTGGCATTGCACTCCTAAGTTTTTGTTAAACGAAGGTCGGGCTAAGGCTTTTTGCCAAGTTTTATGGATATTTGCACGGGTATAGAGGTGATGAGGTGCTAAAGTGCTGAGAATGAATAAATTAATGATATTTGAAATACAATCCAATGAAAAAAAATTTTTATGTGATATTACCGCTTTTGTGCGGATTATGGGCTTGCAATCAATCTCAAACCGAATCACAAACCGACCAAAAAGGGGCGGAAGTAGTGATTGAAGGTAAATTCTCGAATTTGCAAAAAGGTTTGGTAAAACTCGAGAAATTTCAAGACAATGCTTACCGGGTGATTGATTCACTGGAAGTAAGCGGCGACAATTTCAAATTTAAAATCAAAGTTGCCGAACCCGATTTCTTTTTATTAAATGTATTGGGACGCAAAGACATTCCTTTGGTCTTGACCGGCAAAGAAAAAACTGTCAGAATTGACCTCAATAATCAAAATGCCGATATGAGTTTCAAAGTTGTCGGCTCCAAAGATACAGAGTATTACATTAGATTCAACGATATAGTGAGCAAGTTCAAAAACGAAGCAAACGCCCTCGGACAAGCCCACCAAGAAACCAAAAGCGAAGCCGAGCAAGCTAAAATTGAAGCCCAATATACCGAATTGCAAAAACAAGTGGCTCAAAAAACCAAAGCAATGATTGACAGCATTGCGCCCTCAGTAGTAGCTATCACGGCTACCGATTTGTTGATGCCTCAAGACGGCAACTTGAGTGATGAAGATTTTGAATTTTTGCAAAAAACCGCCGAAAAATTCAAAAAACAATTGCCTGATTCGCGCTACACCCAACGATTCGCCGACCGCATAGCCCAGTTTGCCCAAGCCCGCGAAAAAACCAAGCACCTTGCCGTAGGCAAAGTAGCCCCCGAAATAGAACTGGAAAGCCCCGAAGGTACGAAAGTAAAACTGTCTTCGCTACGCGGCAAATTGGTATTGATTGATTTTTGGGCTTCGTGGTGCGGACCCTGCCGCAAAGAAAACCCCAATGTGGTTAAGATGTATAACCGCTTTCGCAATCAAGGTTTTGAGATTTATGGGGTATCGCTTGACCGCGACCGCGAGGCTTGGCTTCAGGCTATCAAAGCCGATGGCTTGACTTGGTTGCACGTTTCGGATTTGAAGTTTTGGCAATCCGAAGCCGCCCAAGCCTATAGTATTCAATCCATTCCGGCTACTTACCTAGTGGGCAAAGATGGCAACATTGTCGCCAAAAACCTGCGCGGCAAGGCTCTGGAAAGCAAAGTAGAAGAAATTTTGAAAGTGCAATAAATGACAGTCTTTAGCTACAAGTTGGTGAGTAATGCCGCTATACAATAGCTAACTAATTGATTATCAGTCATTTATCTATTTTATTTAAAAACAAAAAAACAAGTAGTCAAAACTACTTGTTTTTTTATAACTATCTGATTATCAAGTGTTTAGCTATATCCAGAACTGGCTTATACTCAGGCTGGGTGTGTTTGGCGGTGCTTAGTGCTGGGCGGAATCTAGTATATTGAAGTAATGAATATATGAATTAGTGGGTGCATTTCATATGACCCTCTCCTTTGGAGAGGGCTAGGTTGGGGCAATAGAAACGCGTAAACTTGAAATGCACCCGAATTGGTTTATTTCTTCAAAATACTATCCACTAGACTTTGTAAGTATTGAATCTGTTTTTCCAATTGTTCTATCCTATCTAAATAAGATTTTCTTTCTTGATCAAAATTATGGTGATTATTTACGATTCCATTAGCTTGTGATTTTTCTCCGTAGTTATTGAAAACAAATTT
Source organism: Microscillaceae bacterium (assembly GCA_025455045.1). Lineage (GTDB taxonomy): Bacteria > Bacteroidota > Bacteroidia > Cytophagales > Microscillaceae > JALONJ01. The sequence goes on from JALONJ010000280.1 coordinate 2,193, forward strand.
TTCATCAAAACTGGTAATATCTTCCAATTTTACATCTAATACTTTAGCTATTTGCTCTAATCTTGAAACGGCAATATCCGTCTCACCCCGTTCAATCTTAGCGTAACCAGTCAAGGACATTCCTAACAAATCTGCCATATTTTCTTGAGATAAGCCTTTCAAACCTCTAAAAAATCGGATCTTAGTTCCTAAAGTCATAAAAATTGTAATTATGAGAGCAAAAATAGCAATTTTCAGTATCAGCTAAAGATTTCGGTATTAATTTTATTTGTGTAAACAAAAAATAATGCTATGACTTCATTTTTCTTAAAAATTGCATAGATTAAAATACTGGTAGTCGATTGATTAAATTAAATCAATAAATTAAAAATATTTTATTTAGAATGTCATTTTGTATTCATCAAATCATTTTATTATGTAGTATTTAACCAAATCTAAAATTTATGAAATTGTATTCAACTTTTAAAAAAAGCTGGGCGAGATTATCACTACTCTTGCTATTAGTTATTATGACAGCTTGTCCACCTGACCCACCACCACCTAACAATCCACCAACAATTACCAGTTTTACGCCTAATTCTGGTGCGGTAGGTACAAGTATTACCATTACTGGTACTAATTTTAGTGCTACTTTAGCAGATAATACCGTCAAATTTAATGGTACAACGGCTACAGTTTCCAATGCTACCACTAATTCATTAACTGTAGCTGTGCCTGTTGGAGCAACTACTGGAAAGATTACGGTAACTGTGGGCGGGCAAATTGCTACCAGTACTCAAGATTTCACAGTTACTACAGTTCCCAACAATACGCCGACAATTACGAGTTTTACCCCGAACTCGGGAACAGTAGGTACAGAAGTTACGATTACTGGTACTAACTTTAGTGCTACTGTGGCAAACAATACGGTGAAATTTAACAATACAACTGCTACAGTTTCACAAGCTACTATTACTCAATTAAAGGCAAGTGTGCCAAGTGGTGCTACTACCGGAAAAATTACAGTTACTGTAAATAATTTAACTGCCACCAGCACTCAGGATTTTACGGTTACTGTTCCTAATAACCCTCCTACAATTACTAACTTTACACCAACTTCAGGAACAGTAGGTACAGAAGTTACGATTAATGGTACTAATTTTAGTGCTACTGTAGCAAACAATACAGTAAAATTTAACAATACTACCGCTACAGTTTCACAAGCTACTACTACTCAATTAAAAGCTACAGTACCTACCGGAGCAAGTACTGGAAAAATCACGGTAACTGTAGGAAGTCAAACTGCCACCAGCACTCAAGATTTCACATTTACTACAAGTTCTGCAAGTGGAACTTGGACTAGAAAAGCTGACTTTCCCTTTTTCAAAAATGGTGCAGTTGGTTTCTCTATAGGAAACAAAGGCTACGTTGGAACTGGCTCTTTGATCGGAGGAGGAACAGTATCTTTATATTCAAAAGATTTTTGGGAATATAATCCTGAGACAAATACATGGACACAAAAAGCAGATTTTGGTGGCGAAGGAAGAAGTGCCGCAGTTGGTTTTTCAACAAGTACTAAAGGGTATGTTGGTTTAGGTATTTCTCAGACAACTCAGGGGGCGCAATTGTTCAAAGATTTTTGGGAATATGATCCTAATAATAATACGTGGACGAAAAAAACTGATTTTCCTGGGTTAATAGGAATTTTTGGTTCTATTGGGTTTAATATTAGTGATAAGGGGTATATTTTCTCATCAGGAAGCACATCTGAGTTTTGGGAATATAGTCCTTCAACTGATGCTTGGACGAAAAAAGCAAATTTTGCTGGCGGACCCCGGGGATTAGCCATTGGGTTCGGTATTGGTAATAAGGGTTATATAGGTACGGGAGTGGTTCTCTCTCCCTTTCAGGAATACAAAGATTTTTGGGAATATGACCCAAATAATAATACTTGGTCGCAAAAAGCAGATTTACTAGGAGGCATCCGCCAAGGTGCAACAGGTCTTCGTATTGGGAATAAGGGGTATATAGGAAGTGGTAGAAGTACCACCTCTAATCCTGAAAAGCAATATATGGATTTTTGGGAATATGACTCGAATACGAATGCTTGGACAAAAAAAATCGATTACCCTGGAGGTAATCAAGGTAATTTAGCTGGCTTTTCTATTGGTAATAAAGGGTTTTTAGGAATTGCACCAAGTGGTAATATCACTGACTTTTGGGAGTTTACTCCTTAATCTTGTCAATCGCTGAGTTATTTTGCTAATTCAGGGATTTTTATTCAATTGAAATTGATTCCTAGATTCAAAAAAATGCTTTATGAAAAATTATATATTTATCTTGCTTGCAATTATAGGATTTGCTTGTGAACAAAAGACCCGAAAAACGGAAGAACAAGCCCAAGTTAAAATAAAACCAATAAAGGAAGAAAAAATAACAAAGGCTGATACTACTGTTAATCTCTACAAAAATGCACAATTTTCAGTAGAAACTTTCCCTTCTGAGAATGGTTTTGGTTATGACATTAAAATAGATGGCAAGCTAATGATTCATCAGGCTAACATTCCGGCAGTTGCAGGTAATCAAGCCTTTAAAACTAAAGAAAAAGCCCTTAAAACTGCCGAATTGATGATAAAAAAGCTTCAAGAAAATCAGATGCCACCTTCCATTACCCGTGAAGAACTAGAAAAACTAGATGTGTTAGATTAAATGAAGCTGTTAACGTTTTCTAATAGCCCCCGTTGTTGGCAGTCCCTCTTTAAAAGACTGCCAACGATGAATGAAAGAACGTATTGGACATTCTAACCGCCTCAAGCGGTTTATAGGGTGGATAGCTACAGGTTAGATTTAAATATAACCATCTGATTATCAGTTACTTACCTATTTTATTTAAAAACAAAAAAACAAGTAGTCAAAACTACTTGTTTTTTTTATAACTATCTGATTTTCAGGTGTTTAGCTATATTCCGAACTAGCTTATACTCAGGCTAGATGGAAATCTAGCATAATGAAGCAAATCGATTTTACAAGCCATCAAAACCGCAACCCAACTGCCAATAAAAAATTAGTTCCGGCTTGTGGGTAGTAAAAATTTTCGGTAATTCGCTGATTATCAACCAAATACCCAAAAGTATAGCCATTGGACTCGTATTTCTCATTCAAAATATTATTGACCAATAAGCTTAAGTTGATTTGCTCCAAAAATTTGGGTTTGATTTGATAAGTCAGGCGAATGTCTTGGGTAAAAAACGCATCTAAACGGCGGTTTTCGTTTTGGGTATTGTCTAAGTATTGCTTGCTTACATACTTAGACAAGAGTGCCACGCTAAAGTTTTTACCGGCTTGGTATTCCAACTGACTTCCGGCAATCCAATTGGGCGAAAAGGCAATATCGCTATCTTGAAATTGATTGCTTGCTTGCCCCAAATAATCAAAATTGGCATCATAATTATCTACAAACTCTTTAAAATTTTGAATTTTGTTGCGACTGATAGTAGTATTAATATTCCAATCCAAATTTTTGGTGATTTTATAACGCAACTCTAGCTCCAAACCCATTCGATAACTGCGGTCAATATTGCCCCGAATGTATGCTCCCACGTCATTTACTTCGCCGGTCAAAACCAATTGATTTTTGTAATTCATCCAATAATAATTTGCCTGAAAAGCCAGTTTAGCACTTTGAAAACGATAGCCCAACTCCCAATCTTGCAATCGCTCGGCTTGGGGGCGGCTTTGGGCGGTGGATTGGGTAAAATCATCACGGTTTGGCTCGCGGTGGGCTACACTCCAAGAGGTGTATAAGCTATGTTGAGCATTGATTTGATAATTCAAACCGATTTTGGGGTTAAAAAAAATCAAATTGGCGGTTTGTCCCACATCACGCGCCCCAAACGAATCTACGGCTTTGCCTACAAAAGCGTATTGAATATGGCGGTATTGCAAATCCACAAATCCGGTAAGTTGGGTATTGAATTGATAAAAAGCCTTGAAATAACTGTTGAAATCATTTTTTTGAGCATCGTTGTCATAATATCTCTGACGAATTTCGCTGTTGGAGGCAAATCTTGCCCAAATCACCTCGCCAAAATGCCCACCCAAATAGCGATTCCAACCGCCGCCCCAAGTCAGTTGCCAGCGATTGCCGGTATAATTTAAGCTATACACTGCACCAAAGAAATGATTATCCAGCCACCGCCGTCTTATCAAATCCGATTGGCTAATCGTTTGATTATCAATGACTACCGGCGCAATCCCGTAGTCGGCTAGGTCATCATTTTTGCGATATTCTTCAAAATAGCCGCGCCCGCGTGTGTAGTGAAGGGCAGTATTGAGATTCCATTTTTTGGTGATTTCCAGATTATAAAAAAACTGGTAATGGTCTTGTTGATAATTATCTACTTGATTGTCGTAGGTATAAAAATTATAGGTTCGGCTGTCCGAGTTCAATAGATTTTGGGCATCGGCATTATCCAAACCATTGCGGGCAATAAAATCTTGCATTCCCTCCCTATCACCGCGCAGGCGGGCTTCGGGTACACCATTCCAAGCTTGGTAGGTACGTTCTGCTCCCGAAAATACATTCAAACGCACCATACTTTTTTTGCCATAATAGCCCCCCGATACATAAAAGGATTTTAATTCGGAACTAGCGCGGTCTATAAACCCATCGGAAGTAATGCGCGAAATTCGTCCATCTAAAGTAAACTTGCCTTTGAGCAAACCCGTACCCAACATAGCCGTATGTTTCCAAGTATTGAACGAGCCATAGGAATTATTGACCTCGGCGTAGGCTTCGGAGTTCATTTGATTGGTCTGCAAATTCATCGTTGCGCCAAATGCTCCCGCCCCATTGGTGGAAGTACCTACACCGCGTTGAATTTGAATAGAAGCCACCGAGGAGGCAAAATCGGGCATATTGACCCAAAAAACGCCTTGTGATTCGGCATCATTCAAAGGAATACCATTGATGGTTACATTGGTGCGCGTGGGGTCGCTACCCCGAATCCGAATGCCGGTATAGCCTACGCCTGCTCCCGCATCGGAGGTGGTAACTACCGAAGGCGTAAAATTTAGTAAAATCGGTAAGTCCTGCCCCAAATTTTGTTTGGCTAAATCTTTCTTTTCCAAATTGCTAAATGCCATACCCGTATTGTCGGTGGCACGAGTTGCTCTTACTACTACTTCGTCGGCAATAAAATTGCTCGCTTTCAATTGAATGTTAATCTCTTGATTATCAGCTATTTCGATGACTTGGGTAAAAGTATCATACCCTACAAATGAAACCTTCAAAGTATAATTACCGGGTTTGACGGGCGCAAGTTTGTAAAAACCTCGCCAGTCCGAAGCCGCCGCTTGCCAAGTATTTTCCAAATAAACGTTGGCACCCGTGAGGACTTCGCCGCTACTTTGGTCGCTTACTTTGCCCGAAATGGAAAATTGGGCAAATGCAGTAACGCAAATACTTGATAATAAGCTAGTTAGGAATAAATAGCAAGCGAAATTGACTACTCGCCCTACGATGCTTGGTGGTGAATAATTGGTGATAAATTGCCACCTAGTTTTAAAAATTTTCATCTCGTTTTGATTGATTTTTGGGTGAAACCATTACGAGATGCCTTAGTCAAAATTCAATTAAAAATTTGGAATAGCTTTATAAAAATTAATTAATTTTGATATAAATAGCTGATATACAGCCAATTATATAAATTTAATTAAAATTTTTTACCAATAGAAAGTTTAAAATTTCTATGGGTTAATTCGTAATTTAGAATTGAAAATTGTTTCTCCCTTCGCCGGTATTACCCGTATCAGGTTCAATGGGTATAATCTCAGCCCGTTGTATTAAGGCACCCCAACTTATGTTGTGAATTGCGAAGCAAAATTAGAATCGAGAGATTGGTTTTGCAAATAAATTTTTCTTAAATCTCACTAAGTCAAATTTTTTTTGATTTGTTAGTGTATAAATCGTTAATTATCAATTAATTACTAGCCAACAATGAGCTCATTCAGCAATTCCCACTGTAAAATAATTGAATAAATATTAAAATTTTAATTGTGTTGCTAAAAAAATGCTAGGGTTCTTCACCACTTTTCAGGAGTGAAAATCTTTTTTCTGAAATTTATCAATTTCAGTGATTCTGAGCATTAATGAACCAAGCTATCGCTTGGTGAAAT
>JALONJ010000281.1 GCA_025455045.1 Microscillaceae bacterium
TTTCACCAAGCTATCGCTTGGTTCATTAATGCTCAGAATCACTGAAATTGATAAATTTCAGAAAAAAGATTTTCATTCCTGAAAAGTGGTGAAGAACCAAATATTTAATGTAAATATCTGATTATCAGATACTTATGTTTTTTTAACCTAGGCTTAATAAAAAAGTTGGCTTCATTCACGAGGGCAGGCTATCTAGCCTCCGTTACAATTTGAATGGTTTTATTTTCCGCTTAACCTTCAAAGATTACACAACGTTGGTTTTTGAGGTCATCTTCTACCGACTTGTATTTGACATCTTTTTTGATGCTTCCATCCAAATATTTGACTGTAACTCGTTCATTGCGTCCAATGACTTTTTCGGCTTTGAAAGGCATTACTTTTTCTTCTACTATCGGAGTGTCGGCTTCCAATTCGGCAGTCTCAGTGTTTTTGGCACTCAAGACGGACTGTACTTCGGCTTTGTTTTCTCTGAGACGGGGCAATTGGCGGCGTGGGCGGCGATTTTCTCTGACTTCGTTAGGATTGTCGGTAGGTACTCCGCCTTTGAGAAGCATCGTAACAATGGCTTTATTGACGCGGGCGACAAATAGTTTGAATAGCTCAAAACCTTCAAATTTATAAACCATCAAGGGGTCTTTTTGCTCCCAAACGGCATTTTGCACCGATTGTTTGAGGTCGTCCATATCGCGCAAATGTTCTTTCCATTCTTGGTCAATGATTGCCAAACAAATTGATTTTTGAATTTCCTTAATCAATTCCCGTCCTTCGGTTTTGACGACTTTCTGCAAGTCGGCTACGACTACTATTTGGCGTTTGCCATCGGTATAAGGCATCGCTACTTCTTGCATTCCGGCTTGTTCGGTAGAAATTTGCTTGAGCATTGGCAAAGCTGCCCCAAGCAAAGCATCATTTTTACTTTGGTAATGAACACTCAATTCAGTATATAATTTTTGAGTCAAGGCATTGGGATTGCCTTTGTCAAATTCATCGATTTGAATTTTGGTTTCAAAACCAAATATTCTAAGCACTTCTAGGCGGAAGTTTTCGTAGTTGTCAGGACCTTGATAGTTATTGACTATATCATCGCAAGTATCGTACAATACATTCATTATATCAATTTGCAAACGCTCACCCGAAAGGGCATTTTTGCGGCGTTTGTAAATGATGGTGCGTTGTGAGTTCATTACATCATCATACTCGAGTAGGCGTTTGCGAATGCCAAAGTTGTTTTCCTCGACTTTTTTCTGGGCGCGTTCTATGGAGCTGGTAATCATTGAATGTTGAATTACCTCGCCTTCTTCAAAACCAAATCTATCCATAATGCGGGCAATGCGCTCCGAACCAAACAAACGCATCAAATTATCTTCTAAGCTCACAAAAAACTGTGAAGTACCCGGGTCACCTTGTCGTCCTGAGCGTCCGCGAAGCTGTCGGTCCACGCGCCGCGACTCGTGGCGTTCGGTACCAATGATTGCCAAACCACCGGCGGCACGCGACTCGGGCGTAAGTTTAATATCCGTTCCCCGACCTGCCATATTGGTAGCGATGGTTACTGTTCCCGATTTACCGGCTTCGGCAACCACTTCGGCTTCTTTTTGGTGCAATTTGGCGTTCAAAACTTGGTGTCTGATTTTGCGCAAAGTAAGCATTCTACTCAAAAGTTCCGAGATTTCGACCGAAGTTGTACCCACTAATACGGGACGACCTTGCTCTACCAAACGAGCAATTTCTTCAATGACGGCATTGTATTTTTCGCGGATGGTTTTGTAAACCAAATCATTTTGGTCTTTGCGGGTAGTATTTTTATTGGTTGGAATTACCACCACATCTAATTTATAAATATCCCAAAGCTCACCGGCTTCGGTTTCGGCAGTACCCGTCATACCGGCTAGTTTGTGATACATCCGAAAATAATTTTGCAGGGTAATGGTAGCGTAGGTTTGGGTAGCGTCTTGGATTTTTACGTTTTCTTTTGCCTCCAGTGCTTGGTGCAAGCCATCGGAATATCTGCGCCCCGAAAGCACCCGCCCGGTTTGCTCATCAACAATTTTTACTTCATTTTCGATGATGATATAATCAACTTCTTTTTCAAACAAAGTATAGGCTTTCAATAATTGCTGAACTGTATGCACTCGTTGCGACTTAATGCCAAAATCGCCGATAATGGCATCTTTTTGGGTAAGTTTTTCTTCTTCGCTAAGGGTAGTATCAGCCTCGAGGCGAGCTACTTCAGTCCCAATATCGGGTAGAATAAAGAAATTGGGGTCTTCGCCATTGCCTGTGATGAAGTCGATGCCTTTTTCGGTCAAATCGATTTGATTGTTTTTTTCATCAATGGTAAAGTACAAGGGCTGGTCGGCTTCGGGCAAAAGTCGTTGATTATCTTGCAAATAATAATTCTCAGTTTTTTGCATTAAGACCTTAGTTCCCGACTCGCTCAAAAACTTAATCAAAGGTTTGAGTTTGGGCAAGCCTCGGTAAGCCCGGAAGAGGGGCAAACCGACTTCTTTTTCATTTTTTTCTTGAAATTTGCGTTTGGCTTCGTTCAAATAATCCAAGACCAATTTGCGCTGGGCTTCCACCAGTCGCTGGATGCGAGGTTTTAAGATTTCGTACTCGTGTTCGTCGCCTCGCGATACCGGACCGGCAATAATCAAAGGAGTACGTGCATCATCTACCAAGACTGAGTCCACTTCATCAACCATTGCGTAGTGGTGGCGGCGTTGCACTTGTTCGCTCAGGTCGCGCGCCATATTATCGCGGAGATAATCAAAGCCAAACTCATTGTTGGTACCATAGGTAATATCTGCCAAATAAGCCTTACGGCGGGCTTCGGTATGGGGTTCGTGGAGGTCGATACAATCTACGCGCAAGCCGTGAAATTCAAACAAAGGCCCCATCCATTCGCTATCGCGGCGGGCTAGGTAATCATTGACTGTAACAATATGCACACCTCGCCTTGCCAAAGCATTCAAAAATGCCGGTAAAGTAGCTACCAAAGTTTTACCTTCGCCGGTTGCCATCTCCGAAATTTTGCCTTGATGCAATACTACTCCACCAATCAACTGTACGTCATAGTGTACCATATCCCACACAATTTCATTGCCGGCGGCGAGCCAACGGTTGAGCCAAATAGCTTGATTGCCGTCAATTTTTACATTGGCTTTTTTGGCGGCAAATTCGCGGTCTTTGTCATTGGCAGTTACTTTCAATTGCCCGTTTTCTTTGAAACGGCGGGCGGTTTCTTTCACAATGGCAAAGCCTTGCGGCAATACTTCCAACAGCAATACCTCAAGTTGCTTATTACGTTCATCTTCCAATTTATCAATTTGATTGAAAAGATTTTCTTTGGCTTCGATATCCAAGTTTATATCATCTTCGGCAGTTTGGCGAAGGTAGGCAATTTTTTCGTCAAAACTGCGGAGTTTTTCATCCAAAAAAGCTCGAATTGAATCGGTTTGGGCGCGTAGTTCGTCATCGGATACTTGAGTGAGTTTTTGCCATTCGGCATTGATTTTACCCACATAAGGTAATAACTCTTTCAAATCGCGCTCGTGTTTCGAACCGAAGATTTTGGTGAGGGTTTTGGTAAGAAAATTAAACATTTTAATTAGTTTTCAAATTTCAATTGAGCAAACTTTTGTTTTTGATTATTTTAAGTGTGATGATAAATTGCTATGTTCGAAAAGCAGGCAGCTATTGCGTAAATACTATTGGTTATTGATTCAATCATTCACTTATTTTCAAAAGCTTGAACTCCAAACTGCAAATTTAGGGCTTTTAGGCTAGTTTTGAAAAATTAATTCAATACTTATCGTATTAAATTGGCTAGTATTTAGGTAACTAATTGATTATCAACGGATTATGTAATTCAATTAAATCGCTTTACACTTTGTCATTTTGACAGAAAACCTGCCAGAGTGGGCGTTTTTCTATTTTAAATCAAAATATTTTTCAACTATTTCTAATGTTTTAGCGCATTTTCAAACGTACAAATGGGTAACATTAGGCTGGAAGGCTGGGCGAGTGAAAATTCCTTAAATTTTAAAGTTAATTATCTGATTTTCAGGCACTTAATTTTAAACAAGAAACAAAAACTCGGAACTAGAAACCCACTAATCCCTGTCTTGATTGGGTGCATTTCAAATTTACGCATTTCTTTTGCCTCACCCTGCCCTCTCCGAAGGAGAGGGTAATAGGTGGTAAATTTGAAATGCACCCTCTTGATTTTAATTATCTTCTCGTTTTTTGCTCGGATATTGCGATTCCAATTCATAGTATTTGCGCACTGCTTGGATAAGCATTTCGCCCAACAGCAATCCGGCTATTTCGCTGCGTAGCTCAACAGAGGCTTGGCGCGAAAGGTATAAATCGTATTGAGCATCATAGTCAGGTTTGCCCCTTTGATAAACCAATAAGGCTTTTAAATCCTCGTTAAAATAAATTTTGACTAGGTTGGTTTTCAAATTGCGGGTCAGGTTTACTTTATAATCATCAATTTTGCCACTAATTTGAAACTCCTCCCGCGATTCATTAGACTTTAGAATAGCCGTTACAACTTCTTGTTGGTAAAAGTGTAGCGTAACTCGGTCGGCGAGTTTGCCGGTGAGCATTGCGTTTAATTGATATTCTTTTTGGGTATAAGGGTTGATAAAACTTGCTCCGCGCTCGTAGCGATTTTCGGCTTTGGCATAAAAAGGTGTACTCAATTTGAGGGCAACTTGGCGCGTACCGATGGCTTCTTGCCATTCAAAAGCCCCACGATTCAAGACTTGATAGTTGAGTCTGTCGGCAAGTTCAATAAAATTGACTAAGGCTTGGTCGGTTGGTTGCTGAAAGGCGTAGCCTTTGGCTTTTGGTTTTAGACCCAAAGTTGCTTGCAACGTTTCAAAATACAAGGTTTGAAAATCGGTTTCGCTGATTTTTGTTTCATTATAAAACCCTGAGACTTCACCAATCACCACATCAACTTTGATTTTGTTGCGGTACAAACGGCGTTCATTGCGGTCGGTTACTTCAATCTGCATTTGCAATTGCGCACTATTTTTGGGTATTTTGCGGATTTCGTTTTCGGTAAACAAGGTACTGACAATACTGATAGCCATATCAAAATCGGTGTTGGCAATGGAGCGTACTGAGCTATATTCCATAATACCGGGCATATAGGTAATCGGATTGCGGCGTTTGTAATCGACTGAGGCGGCTTTGAAATTATTTTTTGCCCACTGGCTAGTGATTTTGAGTAGGGAGTCGGTAAAGGGTTTGTTTTGAAAATAATCGGGATATGCCAAAGGCATCGTGCATTGATGCTCAAAACGAGCAATGAGGACTTTGTTTTGACTTATGGTCAAATAAGGTAACAAAACCCCGCTAATTATAAGAAAATATTTGATTAACAATGATTTACGAATTAAAAATAAAAATTTGCTAAGTTACTTAATCAATAGTTCGGACAGTTTCTAGTTATTTAATAAGTGCCTGATAATCAACAAGTTACACAAAATACTTGAAGTGATATAACCTATTGATTATCAATTACTTACAAAAACTGTCCGAATTATTGTTAATAGTCTTTTGAATGAATAAAGCCCCCAAAATCCAGATTATCAACAAGCCTGACTTATTTCGCTACCGGAGCTTTTTCTTCTTTTTTATCTTCGGTGAGTAGATTTTTGCGTTTCATAATGGCTTCGGTAAAGCGCATATCGTTGTCGCTGTTGAAGATTTTGAAAGGCAAATAAATAAATTGGGCTTGAGAAAATATCAACAAATAGGCATCTTTGGTTTTTTCGGCGCGTTTTACCATTTCCCACTTCATTTGCATACCTTCTTTTTGATTGACCCGCATCAATATATCCTTGCCACTGATTTCGTAGCTAAATTTCTCGAACATTGGTTTCATTTGTGCCAAGTAGGGTGCGCCGGTAAACTGAACCCACCAAAACCCATACCAACCCAAAAGTCCCAGAGGGGCTAAGAAAAAAATCCAGATATTGGGATAAACCAAATTCAACAACAAATTCAAAACAATCAATCCCGCAAAGATACTAATTGGCAGCCACCATTGTGTCTTAAAAATTTGTTGCATACAAATTCGGCGGTATGTTTTGGGGTCTAATTGGTATTTTTTTGTTTTTACAATCATTTTTTTTAATAATATAGATTCAAGGTTCAAAAATCCGAAATCCGAACCAAAATAAATTCAAAAATTCAATCCTCCTGTTATAAGGTGTATTTCAAATTTACGCGTTTCTATTGCCTCACCCTAGCCCTCTTCGAAGGAGAGGATATAAGGTGATAAATTTGAAATGCATCCCTGTTATAGGTTTATCTTACAGCTTTGAGACTAATATCCATACTTTGAATAGAATGGGTCAATGCCCCCACCGAAATAAAATCAACGCCCGTTTCGGCAATTGGCACAATGGTTTCGCGGGTGATACCCCCCGAAGCCTCGGTTTTGTATTGATGATTAATCAGCTCAACGGCTTTGTGGAGATCGTCCAAATGAAAGTTATCCAGCATAATCACTTCTACACCACCTGCTTGTAATACCTCCTCGACTTCGACGAGATTGCGGGTTTCGACTTCAATTTTTAAGTCTTTGCCAGTAGTTTGCACATAGTCTTGTGCCTGACGAATTGCCGAGGTAATACCCCCGGCATAGTCGATGTGATTGTCTTTGAGCATTATCATATCAAACAAACCAAAACGATGATTGGTTGCACCGCCAATTTTGACTGCCCATTTTTCGGCGAGGCGAAAGTTGGGGGTGGTTTTGCGGGTATCGAGCAATTTGGCTCGGGTGTGTTTGATTTTTTGCACCAATTCGTGAGTAAAAGTAGCAATACCACTCATTCGTTGCATACAATTCAAAACCAGCCTTTCGGCTTTGAGAATGGTTTGCGCATTGCCACTTACATAAAAACCAATGTCGCCGTACTTGACCGGCTGACCGTCCATTACCAAAAACTCAATGTCCATATCGGCATCTACGCGATGCAAGATATAACGAGCCATCTCGACTCCGGCAATGATGCCATCACCTTTGATAATCAATTTAGCCCGCTCAACGGTTTGGGGCGGAACCGCCGCCAGTGAGGAGTGGTCGCCTTCGCCTACATCTTCTTGTAGGGCTAAATCAATGAATTGATTGATGTATTTTTCGGTTAAATATTCGTATTTCACGGGACAAAATTATAAAGTCTGCTTCAAATATACTAAAATTTCGGGGCTTCAAAAGTAAGACTTTGCCGTAAGTAAGTGCAGATTTAAGTTGAATATTTTTATAAATAATTGATAATCAGTTAGTTATGAATAAAATAAATTAATTTTTAATTTTTTTATAAATCCAATTTCTTGCTATGATAAATGTCGATTCTGGCATTTGGGCTAATTTTTTACTCTTTTTCATAGTTTTCCGCAAATAATTTTATTGCTTTTTTGGATTTTTTGCCTTTTTTTTCAAACTTGTCATCAGTAATAACAGTTCGTAAAGTTTCTAAGCCCCTTGCCCCGGAGGGGATTCTGTTCCGAGTTTCCAAGCTCCCTGCTCCGCCAAAGGTGGGGTAGATAAGCTAAGTAATTGAAAATCAAGTAATTGAAAAATTATTCACTATTCATTATTCACTATTCACTATTCACTATTCACTATTCACTATTCATTATTCACTATTTATTATTCATTATTCATTACATATAATCATTGCAAACCATTTTAATTGTACTGATATGACAAAGTCGGAAGTAATCAATCGAGATTTAGTAAATATTACCGAAAAAAGAATGGAACTCGGTCGCCTGATGTATGCCGACCAAGATTATGATGTGGTTGAGGAAGAATTACATCAATTGGAAGATGATTTTGTCGCGCATTTTGGCAAATATTTAGAGCCGGTGTTGCAAGCCATTCATACCCAATATTGCCCACATACCGAGGTGATGTCGCCGATTGCCTACTTAGCCAAAAACTATATCAAAACCGGCAAATATGAGAATGGCAGTGCCATTTATGACCTTGCCGACTTTCGGCAGGGTTTGATTGTTGATTCAGAGCGATATGAGATTGCCCACTTGGTCATTGTTCCCAATCCGGTACGGATTATCTTGACTGCCCAAGCCGGTGAAGTGTGCCAAGAGGTGTGGAGGTTGGACTGAAGAGTTGCAGAACGGAAGGGTAGGATAGGTATTGGATAGCCAGTGTTTTAAATCATTTTGTAGGAATTAAAAAGGGTTCTTCACCACTTTTCAGGAATTGCCTTCGGCAATTCCATTGAATTCTGAAAAGCTCTCGCTTTTCAGTGATTCTGAACATTACCAAGCAAAATGA
>JALONJ010000282.1 GCA_025455045.1 Microscillaceae bacterium
AAGTTCCACGCAGGATGACGACTTGGGGGGATTTTAGATTGTTTTTTAAAGATTTATTTTTTGTACTTTTTCAATATTTTTTAAAATATTCACGTTAAACTTAGTGTTTTATCAAGTTGATACTGTTGGGTAGTATTTGATGTTTTTTTAGAACACCGATGACGCGGATTGGACAGACTTGCCCCGATAAATCCGCACTTATCGGTCTAATCCGCGTCATTGGTGTTCCATTTTTAACTACAAAATAGCTCTAGTGGATCAACTCATTCCTTATTGATAATCAGCTATTTAGAAACCCATACATTATGCGGGTGTTTACGAATCCATTGCCCAATAATTTTTTGAATGTCGCGGTTGTCAGTATAGCGTTTGATATAGGTTTTTGCGTCTTCAAAACTCCGAATTTGTGCCAATTCATCTATATAACCAAAGCCCAAATAACGCCCTTTTTCTACACAAACAATGGTTTTTTCGCCTCTTTCGCGCCCATGCGAGTAAATAACAAAAGTTTGCCCGGCGTATTCGTGAAAACTCCCCACGGCTTGTTCGGCGCGCTCATTGTAGCTATCGGCAGACTCTTCGCCAATGCAAGCTCCATTGCATTTTTTGATTTGATAATCAAAACAAGCTCCTTTGGTTTTATAAAGGTTGCAAAGCTTCATACACAAACCAAACTGTTGAATTTTGCTGTATAACAATCTGCGCCCGCTTTCCATACTTTCAGCCATTGCCAAAGGCTGGTAAGGTTGTTTTTTTACCTTATCAACATAAAATTGGGTGTAGCCTTTTTGGTCTTGGTAATGAAAAATCCCGTAATGAAAATGACTTTTGCGCTGGGCGCGGTTGAATATAGGCACGTGTTTTTTGATTTCGTCCGATTCCAGGAGCAAAGCAACCAGTTCGCTCCCCGTGATTTCGTAACTAATGTCAGCTACTTGATTTTTAAATTCAATGGTTTTGCGACTTTTCAAATTGGTGCCAAAATGCGAAGCTATCCGATTTTTGATGTTTTTGCTTTTGCCGATATAAATAATATCACCCTGTTCATTATAAAAATAATACACACCGGCTTCTTCGGGCAAAGATTCAAACAAAGTTTGGCTGATTTTGGGGGGCAAAGTCTTGCTTTTCAGCTCATTGTCTATGACTGCCTGATTTACTTTTTGGGCATCTTTGTTCAATAATTTTTCAAATAATTGCACTGTAGCTTGGGCATCGCCATTGGCGCGGTGCTGGTTTTGGTGCGGAATGTTGAGGGTTTGGCAAAGCTTACCCAATGAATAAGAAGCCAAATTGGGAAAAACTTTGCGACTCAAACGCACCGTACACAAAGTCTTGCGCTGATAATTGAAACCCAGACTTTTGAACTCATTTTTGATAAAAGTATAATCAAAATGAGCATTGTGTGCCACAAAAACTTTGCCTTCGGTGATTTCTACCAATCTTTTGGCAATCTCAAAAAAGCGCGGGGCGGCTACCACCATATCGTTGGATATACCGGTAAGTTTGCTGATATAATCGGGAATATATTTTTCGGGATTGATGAGGCTATGAAAGCTATCAATGACCGTATCGCCATCGTGAATATAAACCGCAATCTCGGTAATGCGGTCTTCTAACACTTGCATGCCGGTTGTCTCGATATCTACAATGGCGTATAAATTTTTTGCCATACAAATTGCTAAAAAAAGTACAAAATTGGTGTTTAAATTTAGCGAATTTTTAAGCAAAAAACCTAACAAATTAAAAATATGAAGTTTTGAAGGTTTTTAAGTGTCTGATTATCAGTGTATTACAAAGGTGAAAAAGGATTTTCGGCTATTTGAGAACTGGTTTTGAATGATGGTTCTCAGTGTCCAAAAACCCTTTTTTATCAGTAAAGTTGAAAATTGAAATTTGGATTGAAGGCTCAAAAGCTAGTTCAAAGCAATGACTTGACTTTCGGCAAAACGGCGCAATTTTTTCAAATCGTGCTTGCTCAGTTCGGCAACTTGCGGAAACTCATATACATTGCCTCTGGCTTGCACACTTACTTTGATAAATAATTTGTGGGTGGTTTGGGTCAATAAACTTTCTATATCTGCCAAGCCGATTTGCAAAGGCAGGTTTTGTAACGAACTGCGATTGAGGCTCAGTAAGTCGGTAGTATTGACAATTTGCCAGTTTTTGCCGTCTATACTTTGCGAAATGATTACTTTTTCGGCCTGATTATTCAAATTCAACAATAGATTGCTAAACAATTGGGCTTCGCCTAAGTAATTGGGCGATACCTCAAAGTGTTGTTCCAAAGAGCCTAGTGGTGAGCTTAACATAAACTTTACGGCTTGACTAGCCAATACATTTTCGGTTTGGGCATAAGTCGAGCTTATTAATGAGATAAGAATTAAGATAGTTAAGGTTTGTTTTTGAATGAACGAATACATACTAAATTTTGTGTTTGTTTAAATTTGGTGAGGCAAAGATAGCTTCGTTAATCAGGCTTCGAAAATTTACCCTCCATCGGTTATATGGTGATTAAGTAAGTATAAAATACGAAATTAATTTTTAGAAGTTACAGTCGGTTTCAATTTGGGAAAACAACTCATTTTGATTGGAGGAGCATTGGGGAGAAGAAATAATATAACTAATTGATAATCAATTGATTACAAAAAATAAAACCTACCGAAACCGTTTCCGAAAATGAGAAACGTTTTGCGGGAGTATCTAATATTTGGTCAAAAAAAAGGCTAAAAACGCAATATTTTTGCAAAACTTACATCTAAGCTAATTTGGCTAAGAATGTCCGAAAATACATTTTGATTCTTTATGTTTCTCAATCTGCTTGGTTTCCAACCAAGCCGAACTTACTCGTGCGTTTCCAAACGCGCCTAGCGG
Organism: Microscillaceae bacterium; assembly: GCA_025455045.1. Lineage (GTDB taxonomy): Bacteria > Bacteroidota > Bacteroidia > Cytophagales > Microscillaceae > JALONJ01. The sequence continues at coordinate 2,875 of JALONJ010000282.1, forward strand.
GTCTAAACAGCATAACCCGCCAACTTCCGAACTTCCGAGGGCAAAAAAGCCGGAATAATATCTGATTTGGGTACGCCTTTTTCTATCAGATAATCCGCTACTTCTAGCTCAGTTCTGTTTTCAAGAATGCAAATTTTTTGCTGGCTATTGATAAAGAAGTGCATTCGAACCCGAAAAAAGTAATTTTTCTTGTTGTCTTCGCCTGCCCGCAACAATTGATAGTGATGGGTGTTGTGGTCGGCTAATATTTGGTCTCCGGCATTAGTTTCGGCAAATTCACCCAGCAATTCTTGGACGATGAGTTGGTATTTTTCTAATTTTTCCATTGTAAGATGCTATGATTTTCTTCGTCAAAAACAATGATTTTAAGGTGGTAGTCGGCAATTAACTCCTGCAAAAACTTGTAATCTGCCAAGCGAACTTCGGCAAAGTGTGGTATAGCCAAGTACAATAATCTATCCGGCTCTAAACGCAAAAGCCCTTTTTGATATACCAGATATTGCCCCAAAACACTATGAAACTCATTGAGTAATGATGTTTTTAGAAAACTTTTGACTTCTACGGCTATCTTTTCATTCTCTTTTTCGGCGGCTAATAACTTTTCTGCGCCTAAGTCGATTTCATAATCGATCTTCATTGATTTATCTGTCAGTAGAAGTGGGTCTTGGGTGATAATCCAGCCATCTTTTTCCAAAGCTTCTTTGACTATGTAATGAAATACATCTTTTGCCATACTGAATGTATAAAACTTATTGTCAAATATACAAAAAAGTTTAGAATAAGGCGCGCTTGGAGATTTTTCACCTCAATCTGCTTGGTTTCCAACCAAGCCGAGCTTACTAGCGCGTTTCCAAACGAGCCTAGTGCGAGTACAAGTCAGTTTAGAATACAAATAAATATTTGGTAATCAAGCATTTACACAACACAAGTAGCCCAAACTGCTGGTTTTCGTTGTTTTGATAGAAAAAAGATAAGTAACTGATAATCAATTAGTTATATTATATTTGGGTATTTGTTTTAAATTGTAGAAATTTGTAAAAAAGGTTCGTTTGATAATGAGCAAGTAGGCTCGGCAAGGTTGGAAACCTAGGAGATGAGGGAAAAACATTTTCAAAAAAAAGTTCAATTTAACCTCACCCATTTCTAAAGTGCCAAAGTAGAATTAATTAGCCAAAATATAAATATGATATGACAAAAGACTTAGTTTTTGATAAAAACGGCTTATTAATGCCTAATAAAGCAATAGAAACCGATTTGGAAACGTTAGATAAATACTTTGCCATCAACGAAACCCGCAAAGCCATTTATCAAAACTATCTCGATTATTTATTGGATTTGAAAAACGAAATTTCCCCTCATTTTAAACAGTGGATTAATGGAAGTTTTGTAAATTGAAAGAAAAACCAAATGATATTGACATAGTTACTTTTTTAGATTATCAAACTTACGAAGCTTTAGAAAAGAAACTTGCAAATTTCAAAGGGTTTCAATTGCTCAGAGATAGGCAAGTAGATGCTTATTTTATCAAAGTTTACCCAAAAAGCAACCAATTTTATGCTTTTACTGAAGGTGATATAATAGAATGGCTAGACCTATTTTCACACACCCGCCGAAATAAACAAAAAAAACGACTGGATAAGGGATTTTTAGAGATTAATTTTTAAACCAAATGGAAAACCTAGAATATAAAAAACTGGCTATCAACGACTTATTAGACCTGATAGAACGCGCCGACAAACGCCAAAAAGAATGGCAGAAAGCCCCCAATAGCAGTTTAATTGTCGAACAGTGGCTTGAGAAAAAGAAACGATACGCAAGTGAATTATTAGAATTATTGAAAGATTACAATTTGCCTTTGCAGTTAAATGAGGTGTAAATCTGATATGTTATGAAAACTGCCCTTGTACTAGCCTTTTTTATTTTATCTGAAATAAATGCCTTTGCCCAAACTGCCAAAGATTTTTTAATAAGAGCCTTACGTCAATCTGCTTGGTTTCCAACCAAGCCTAGTTTACTAGCGCGTTTCCAAACGCGCCTAGCGCGAGTAAGCGCAAATCATATATCTAGTTGATAATCAAATGATTACATCAATATTTAGAATCAGGTATTTAGTCATAGCCTAAGCCTAGCTCATACGCGCGCTAGGCACGTTGTAAGTCGTACTAGGCTTGGAAGCCTAGCACATCAAGGAAACCAATTACTCATATACTTGCGGCATTTTGTTTACAAACTTCAAATAGCCAAACTACTATCGCAAAAAGCTCATCTAATTGCTGTATCGTATAAAATTTTTCATTTTCAGTAAATAAAGTGTTCTCCAATTTACCAAATTCCCAGTTATCGCCATTGCTCACAATTCCATAGATTGGTAATTCCGGCTTTCCGTTTATTTTTTGGATGGTGTACATTTCCAATAAACATTGCGCCCAGCCGCCTTCAAAATCATCTTTTTTTGCCTCTACCACTGCCAAAAGCGGTTTGCCAAAAATTATTTTGCCCCTTTCCGATTGCTTGGCAAGAATGTAATCGGGCATTCCACTCAATTCTTTATTATAACTAATACTTTTGTTTGCCCAAAGCATCAAGCTATCGTCATACCTTTTGAAAACCTCTTTCAAAACCGGGTACAAAATATTTTCCCTGATGGCGGCTTCGGATACTTTGTAAGGAATATGCGTCATAACATACTCCAGTTCTGACCGAAGATAATCCGGGGCTTTGATGGGGGAATTATGGACTAAAAAATTCTCTTTTTGAAAACTTAGTTGAAAATAATCCACTACATCATCTATCAATTTGAATTTTTTGAAAGCCATTTTTAATCATTTTAAGTTTTACAAGCTAAAATAAAAACAGCAAATTTAAAACTTTTACGAAGCGAAAAAAAATAATTGTTTGTAAATAATTGATAATCAAATAGTTATATATCATAAAATACTATACTCAATTTGCTCAAAAACTCTGAATCGGTTTTCACAACTTGGGCAATTAATTTCCGCAAAAAGGTAATCTACAATATTTTTAAGAGAATTAATCTCTAATAAATGAATATGATATTTCAGCCAAGCATATTTATTGCTTTTATTTAACAAATCAGCTTCTGAAAACTTCAAACGATTGGGAATAATTGGAATCGACTTTTGTTTTTTATTGAAAATCGGGTCTTCTAAATAGAGAACTAACTGATTATTTTCATTCCATAAGTGAAATTCACTTTTACAAACCCCACAAACACACATATATTCATTATTATTATCAAAAGTTTGAAAAACTTTTCCCACACTATATAATTCATTAACCACCGCAAAACAGGCTAAAAAATAGCGTTTTTCGGCTTCATCTTGGGTCTTAGTATAGTCAATTAATTGATTAGCAATGGTTTGTAATTTTTTAAATGAATTTTGGTAAGAAGAAATAATATCATTGATAACAACTTGAATAAAAGAACAATTGGCATATAAATCTTGAAGATAATCAGGGCTTTGGTAGTCAAAATCAGCAATTATCAGCCCCAAATTAATAAAAAATTCCCATTTATGGGTAATATTTTCTACCTTCTCAGCAAGCTCTATCAAATAAGGAATGGTAGCAAAAGTAGCTTGATATAAAGAGTTTTGATGAAAGATATATTCCCAACAAATTTCATTTAATAATTTTTGACTGTATTCCTTTTGTAGTTGTTGAATCAAAGCTGGAATTTCTTCAGAATTTCCATAAGCATTGTCTAATTCTTGCCAGAGGGTTTTGTTTGATAAAGCGAGCATTTTTTTTAAATAAAATATCTTTAAATATCTGACTATCAATCAATTACATCTTATTCACCCCTGCCTCTCCCCCAAACAATAACAAAGTCCATCGGGGTAGATCATTGATTCCAAGAACCACAAAACCCGCAACTCGAGACCTAACAAACACTTGTTTTTATTAAAAACCCAACATTTCACATAAATTTAAGCTAATAAGTTTAAAATTTTACGATTTGAGTAAAAAAATATTTTACCTGAAATTCATTTTTTTGTACCTTTGGCTATGGAAAAAGTTGAACTCAATCCCGAAGTTGTAGTCGAACTCACTACTTGGTTTGTAGATGTGGTTTTGCCGGTGCCGATTCCGCAATTATTCACTTATCGAGTTCCCCAAGAAATGAACGACTCGATGCAGGTGGGAATGCGCGTGATTGTGCAGTTTGGCAATCGCAAGGTTCTGACGGCAATTGTTGCCAAACTCCACCAAAAACCGCCCCAAAATTACCAAGCAAAATATGTGCTTGAGTTGCTAGATGATGCGCCTACGGTTACGGCGGGGCAAATTCAACTTTTTCAATGGATGGCGGATTATTATATGTGCAATATTGGCGAAGTATTGAATGTTGCCTTGCCTTCGGGCTTGAAAATCAGCAGTTTATCCAAAATTCAGCTTCGCCCCGATGCCGTTTTGGAGGGCAAACAATTGAATGAAAAAGAACTGCGTTTGATTGATGCCTTGCAAGATGATGCCAGCCTCACCTACGACGAAGCCGCCGAAGTATTGGGCGTGGACAATGTGTATCACTTGATTAAAGTGCTGATTGCCAAAGAGATAGTGTTGGTGTATGAAGAAGTAAGAGAAAAATACTCGCCCAAAATTGTCAAAAAAATTCGCCTGAGCCGAGATTATTTGATGAAAACCGATTTGGAAAGGCTTTCTAAAAAACTCGAAAAAACCCCCAAACAACTCGATATTCTCTTGGCTTATTTGCGCCACGTGCCGCTTTTGCGCGATTGGACTTTGAACGAAAACGGCATTGAAAAAGATTTTTTTCATAAAAACGAAAATTTATCGGTTTCTTCTTTGAATACCTTACTCAAAAATGGCATTTTAGAAGAATTTGAAATAGTCGTTTCGCGCTTTGCCGAATATGCTCATATTGATTTTCCGAAAATGCAACTTTCGCCCAAACAACGCGAAACCGGCGAAAAGGTAATGGATTTATTCTTTAACCAACAAAAAGAAGTGGTTTTGTTGCACGGCGTAACGGGTAGTGGCAAAACCGAAATTTATATCGACTTGATTCAGAAGGTTTTAGCCGGTGGCTCACAAGTTTTGTTTTTATTGCCCGAAATTGCTTTGACCACCCAAATTGTGGCACGTTTGCAAAAGATTTTTGGAACGCAAATGGGCGTATATCATTCCAAATTTTCGGACAATGAACGGGTCGAAGTTTGGCGGGGAGTTTTGAATGGAAGATTTAATTTTGTGGTGGGCGTGCGCTCCGCTATTTTCTTACCCTTTGATAATCTGGGACTTATCATTGTGGACGAAGAACACGAGCCTTCGTACAAACAATACGAACCCGCCCCGCGCTACCACGCCCGCGATATGGCAATGGTGATGGCGAGGATTCAAAATTGCAAGGTTTTGTTGGGTTCGGCTACGCCCAGCACCGAAACTTTTTAGCCCGAAATCGTCTTGGCAGATTTGAAAACCGAGCGCAAAGAAAAAACCATCAAAGGGCATTTTTCGGCGGCTTTGCTCGATGAAATCAAAGAACGCCTCGACCGCCAAGAGCAGGTGATTTTGTTTCAAAATCGGCGGGGTTATTCGCCTTATATGAGTTGTCGGCAGTGCAATACCATTCCGCATTGCCCAAATTGCGCGGTAAGCCTCACTTATCATCTCAGCAACCACGAATTGCGTTGTCATTATTGCGGACACATAGAACCGCCCCCCAAAAAGTGCGTGGCTTGTGGCTCTACCAAAATTGAAACCGTAGGCTTGGGTACAGAAAAAATTGAAGACGATTTGAAAGTCTTTTTTCCCAACGCCAATGTGCAAAGAATGGATTTAGACACCACGCGCACCAAAAACAGTTATCAACAAATTATTTCCGACTTCGAGAATCATAACATTGATATTTTGGTGGGTACGCAAATGGTAAGCAAAGGCTTGGATTTTGACAATGTGAGCTTAGTCGGTATTTTTGATGCCGATAGAATGTTGAATTTTCCTGATTTTCGGGCTACCGAGCGGGCTTTTCAAATAATGCTACAGGTGAGCGGGCGCGCGGGACGCAAGGAAAAAAAAGGTAAAGTAATCATTCAAACCGCCAACGTGGAGCAAGAAATTTTGGGCAAAGTTATTCGCAGTGATTATGAGGCAATGTATTTGACCGAAATTGAGGATAGAGCTTATTTCTTTTATCCGCCCTTTACGCGGCTGATTCGCCTCACTGCCAAGCACTTAGAGCGCGCTTTGAGCCTCGAAACCATTCAAGTCATTACCGATAAACTGGTCGCCAAACTCGGCAAAGCCCGCGTATTGGGGCCGCAAGCTCCTTTGGTGCATAAAATCCGCAATAAATATTTATACAATGTCTTAATCAAAATTGAGCGCGAAAATGTGGATTTAAAGGCAGTCAAAGCTTTTATCCAAAGCCAAATTGAGGAAGTATTGAGCGAAAAAAAATACAAACAAGTGCAAGTGGTGGTGGATGTAGATCCGGTGTAGAGTTTTTGTAAATGCTTGATAATCAAGTGATTAATATAAATGTAGGGGGCTTCACTACTTTTATGAAATTTTAGCTTTATACTAAGCCTAAACTCATTTGCGCCAGCCGGCTAGACAGCCTGCATTGCAATTTTCCTGAAAAGTGGTGAAGAGCCTAAAACTTCAGCAATTCCCACTATGGCACATCTAACTTATTGATTATCAAGGGATTAAAAATATGGGTAACTAATTATTTTATAACTGTCTGATTATCAGGGTTTTACAATTTAATAAAAATTTTATCCAGCAATTCCCACTGTAAAATGATTGAACAAAAGTTTGATATTTTAACTTTTATATTTATAAAAATAGCAAAATACATAAATAATTGATAATCAATGCTTTAAATGTATTTCTCATTAAAT
>JALONJ010000283.1 GCA_025455045.1 Microscillaceae bacterium
CACCAAGCTATCGCTTGGTTCATTAATGCTCAGAATCACTGAAATTGATAAATTTCAGAAAAAAAAATTCTCATTCCTGAAAAGTGGTGAAGAACCAAAATATTGTCGTATATTCCAAAACGCAAAAATTTCAAAATTCGAAATTTCTCTATTTTTTGCTTTGTTTTTTCCAAATCCATTGCAGTCTTAAGCCCCCAAAAAAATTGCGGTCAGCCGCCGGATTAAAAAAACGATTGCCTACGGCATTGAGGTCATTGCCCAGGCTGTAGGCTTCATTGAGGGCATTGTCTATGCCTAGCCACACTTCAAACCCGATTTGGTCGGCAAATATTTTGCGATAGCCTACGCGCCCGCCCAAAAGCCGATAGCCCGAAGCAAAAAAAGTATTGGCATCATTGAGCGGAATCCTGTCAGTAAAGTTGTAGGTAAAATTGAGATAAAACCCAATATTGGTTTGCAAATCCAAGCCAACTATAGCGATATGCGGAGCAACCCCGGTGAGCCAATTACCCGAAAAATCTTCTAATTGTTGGGCTTGTTTTTGGTAATTTTTAAACCGAAAATCATTGTAAGTATAATTTAAAAAAAATCTTAAATCATTGATAATCAGAGTTTTATCTTTGATGATTTGATGAGCAAGACTAGCTTCAAGCCCGCGTTGGCGGGTATTGCCGGCATTGACAAAAAAATCAGCTCCGTCTTGAGTTCTTCTTACTACAATGGTCTCTTGCAGGTCGAGGGCAAAGCCGGTCAAATCCAGTTGAATTTTATTTTGCCACCAATTGCCCCTGATACCTATTTCATAATTAGTACCTTTTTCAGGTTGGAGGCTTCGATTGAAAGAACCCTCCGAAGGGCGCACTTCGGCAATCGTAGGCGGCGAAAAGCCCCTACTTAGGCTACCATAAATTGACCAATTATTTTTGATTTTTTTTAACAAAGCTATTCTGGGCGAAAAAACCGGCACAAAACTCAATCGGTGGGCATCGTTGGGTACCTGCGAAAGTCGTAAATAATTGTAAATCAATTGATTATAACTGCCGCCTATAGTTACATAAAATTGTTGGGGCAAGTCCAGTTCGGTCTGGGCAAATAGATTGTAAATCGTAGTACGGATTTCGTCATCGGTTTGCAAGGTATCCGATTGCCCTAACCGATTGCCAAATACTCGCGTATTATTAAACCCATATTGAAATTCGCCCCCAAAACTAACTTTACCTTTGATTTTACCCTTCATAAATTGATAATTAGTAACACTGCGCCCGCCGAAACCGGGCTCGATGCGCCGTTCATAATTGCGAATACTTGGGTTCTCGACTTGATTGTAGGTAAAATAAATAGCGGTTCGATTGCTCCAATGAGCATTGAATTGATACTCTTGGCTCACCCCACCATAAAAAGTTTTGAGGGCAATTGCCGCTTGCTGCTCTACTGCTCCGCGTATGACAGGCGTAGCTGGGCGAGCCTGACGCGGATTTGCCAAAAATTGCGCATTGGTCAGCCCGCCGGGAGTTTGGTAGTACAAATCCGAATAAAAAACATTAAAATTCAGAGTTCGTTTTTCGCTCGCCCAAATTTGGCTTTGCCAATTGATTACATCGCGCCGCATTTGGGTTTGCTCTCTATAGCCATCGGCTTGTTGGTGGGCATACATCAGGCGAGTGCTTTGCTTTTGGGAAGTTGTATGCAAAACCCCATTGACACCAAATAAGCCATAACTCCCTGATAATGAGGTGATTTGTAAATCAGTTTGGGGCTTTCTGGATTGTGGGCTTTGGAGCAAAACCACCCCGCCCGTACCGGCTCCGTATAGACTTGCGCCGGGTCCTTTGATTACCTCAATGTTTTGTAAGTTGTTGAAATCCAATCCATTGAGATAAGTATTGCCTCCGGCATCGGTGAGTGGCATATCATTCCAATACATTTTGACGTTGCGTACATTGAAGGGCGAGCGCAAAGCACTGCCCCGAATCGCCAAGCGAAAACTACCCGGCGAGCGTTCTTCCATTCTTACGCCGGGCAATGTGTTCATTGCCGAAACGATGGAGGCATTGTTGAACCTTTCCAAATCGGCAGGTTTTAAAGTGGCAATTGCCGCCGCCACTTCCAGCAAAGGGCGATTGTTTTCATAACCTTGCACAATGATTTCATTTAATTGAAAACCAAGTTTTTGTAAATAAATAGTCTGAAAAACCCCGCTTTGCCAAACCAAAGTTTGGGTTTGATAACCGATTTTGGAGATTTGGATTTGGCTAGAATCCTCATTGGCAAGGGTAAAACTGAAAAAACCGGCACTATCCGATACCGCCAACAAGCGATTGTTTTGCGAAATACTCACCGCAGATAAGGCTAGTTGGGTTTCGGCATCATATACACGTCCCGAAAAACTGCTTTGCGCAATTAATGACTGCCCCCAGATAGAAAAAATAAAAAGAAGTAAAAATTTATTCATTTTTTTAAAAAATATTAAATATCCAGCCCATTGATTGTCGAGTTCTTTAGGAATTAGGAATTAATAATTAGGAATTGGGAATTAGAAATTATTTAATTACCTGATTTTCAATTGATTACGTTTTTAAAAAGCTTACTTTATTTTTAAACAATTCCTTAGAAACTGTTTTAAGGAACAAAGAAAAATAATGCGTACAATATTTTTTGATAACCTATTGATTTTCAAGTAGTTAAATCACTATTCATTCTACATTATTCATTACTCACTATTCATGCTACATTATTCACTATTCATTACTAAAACAGTTTTCACAAAAAACTTACAATTTAATGTTTTGCATTGCTTTCAACCCTCAAAACACGAAAAACATAACTAATTGATAATCAGGTAGTTATATTTTTAATTTTTTTTACAAAAATTATATACTTTTGAAGCATCAAATCTAAAAAAATGGTCATTATGACTTTAAAATAGTTTTTTATAGCTCAATTTGAACAAGGATAGTCCCTACAAAGTTGTGTTACATTATTACATCAGCCTTTGGGCTGAAAATCGCCTTTAAAAACTATATTTAAAATGATATTTACAAAAATTTTTAAAATTTAACATTTTGAGTTTTTGCAAAAGCTCAAATCATTGAAATATTTTTTCGCCTCTGGCGAATTATCGTTGATTTATATTTTCAATTTAAAATTTGAATAAGGAACAAGAAAAAAACAATACATACATTTTTTTAGTCACATACTGATTTTCAGGTAGTTATAAAATTATTCATTTTACATTATTCACTATTCATTCCTAATCAAACGACATTCATTCAAATAAATTCTTAAAACCCATTCCGATGAAACTCATACATCAAACCTCTTTACAAACCCAGCAAAATAGAATTATCTTACTCAACACTCCACAAGCAATTACCCAATTCGATTTACCAAGCGATGCGCAAAGCTATCTGCAAGCCAAACTCTCGGACAAAGCTACCGTTGTCGCGCTCAATTTATATACTCATCAGTTGTTTTTTGTATATCTTGCCGATAAACCGCAAAATTATTACTTGTCCGAAAAAGCGCGCTCATTGGGCTATGAAGTTTATCAGTTGCTCAAGAAAGAAAAAATCTACAACATTCAAGTTCAATCGCTTGAAAATGAGGGATTTACGCTTAATTTTTTGGAAGGATTGTACCTATCAAGTTATCAGTTTTTGAAATATAAAACCGAAAAAGACGAAGGGCAAACCTTGGAAGTACAAGTACACGCCGCCGGTATTGCGCAAACCCAGCTCACCGAGTTAGCCCAACTATGCCAAGCCGTGTTTGAGGTTCGGGATTTGGTCAATGAGCCGGTGCTTTATCTTACTGCCGAAAAATTTTCGGAAGAAATCCAACGAATGGGCAACGAAGCCGGTTTTTCGGTCGAGGTTTTGCACAAAAACAAAATTGAGGCTTTGGGTATGACCGGGCTACTTACTGTCAATAAAGGCAGCATTGACCCGCCCACATTCAACATTCTTGAGTACAAACCTGCCAATGCCCAAAATACCCAGCCTTTTGTCTTGGTGGGCAAAGGCGTAGTATATGACACCGGCGGGTTGTCGCTCAAGCCCACGCCCGATGGAATGGATTATATGAAATGCGATATGGCAGGGGCGGGTGCAGTAGTGGGTGCAATGTATGCCGTTGCCAAAAACAACTTGCCCTTGTATGTCATAGGGCTGATTCCGGCTACCGACAACCGCCCGGGTGGCAACGCCATCACTCCGGGCGATATTATCAAAATGATGAATGGCAAAACCGTCGAAATTCGAAACACCGATGCCGAAGGCAGGCTCATTTTAGCAGATGCTCTTTGCTATGCCTCGCGTTACCAACCTCAACTCACCATCGATTTGGCAACGCTTACCGGTTCGGCGGCTCGCGCCATTGGTTACGAAGGGGCTGTATTGGTAGGCAACGCCGATGAAATCAGCAAAAATAAGCTCAAAAAAGCTGGAGAAGCGGTTTTTGAACGCCTTGCCGAACTGCCTTTTTGGGACGAGTACGAAGAACATATCAAATCAGATATTGCCGACATTAACAACCTTGGGCGTGCCGAAGCTGGAGCTATCACTGCCGGGCGTTTTTTGCAACATTTTACCGATTATCCGTGGTTGCATATCGATTTAGCCGCTCCGGCTTTTCTCAAATCACCGGATAAGTATCGTAGCAAAGGCGGTACAGCTTATGGCGTGCGGCTTTTGTACCAATTTTTAAAAAATCAGATTCAAGATTTATAATGCTGATTCAAATTCACAACTTATTGATAATCAATTGTTTACAATATTTTATCTTCAAGACTATACTTGGTTTTCATCGGTTTTGGGTTAGATAAATCAAGCAATGAGTGATTAAATATGCACATAAAAATAAAAAAAGTCCAATTTTTAAGGTATTTTTCTTTATAAAATCATATTTTTATTGTATAAATTTCATTTTTATATGATTTCCTAAAAATTGTTTGATATTCACAGTTTTAATAATTTTATTTGCACTGTTTTTTTTACTAAATAATAAGGACAATGTCAGATATTGCACAAAGAGTAAAACAAATTATCATTGAAAAATTGGGAGTTGAAGAGTCAGAAGTTACTCCTGAAGCAAGTTTCCAAAACGATTTGGGTGCCGATTCTTTGGACACCGTTGAGTTGATTATGGAATTCGAAAAAGAATTTGAAATTTCAATTCCTGACGACCACGCCGAAAACATCGGTACTGTGGGTCAGGCTATTGCTTATTTGGAAGAACACGTAAAATAACGTACCAATTTTCAATCAATGCAATTAAAAAGAGTAGTTGTAACAGGGCTGGGTGCGCTTACTCCCATTGGCAATACCGTCCAAGAATATTGGCACGGGCTGTCAAACGGAGTAAGTGGAGCCGCCTTGGTTACTAAATTTGACCCCGAAAAGTTTAGAACCAAATTCGCTTGTGAAGTCAAAAACTTCAACATTGAAGACTTTGTTGAAAAGAAAGAAGCCAAGCGAATGGATTGGTTCACTCAATATGCTCTTGTAGTTGCCGGCGAAGCCATTAGAGATGCCGGAATGGACTTGGAGCAGTTGAATCGAGACCGAATTGGCGTAATTTGGGCTTCGGGTATTGGCGGTTTGAGAACCTTCGAGGACGAAGTAACCTATTATGCCCAAAAAGACGGAACGCCTCGCTTCAATCCTTTCTTTATTCCCAAAATGATTGCAAATATGGCTTCGGGCTATATTTCTATCAAGTACGGTCTGCGTGGTATCAACTTTACTACTGTCTCGGCTTGTGCTTCATCTAACCACGCCTTTATTGATGCTTTCAATTACATACGCTTAGGCAAAGCCGATATTTTTGTATCGGGCGGAGCCGAAGCCGCCGTAACTCAAGCCGGTATGGGTGGTTTTAGTGTGATGAAAGCTATGAGTGAGCGCAATGATGACCCGGCTACCGCATCTCGCCCTTTTGACAAAGACCGCGATGGTTTTGTGTTGGGTGAAGGCGCGGCTTGTTTGATTTTGGAAGAACTCGAACACGCCAAAGCCCGTGGAGCTAAAATCTATGCTGAGTTGATAGGTGGAGGAATGACCGCCGATGCTTATCACATTAGCGCACCACACCCTGAGGGTATTGGGGTAAAAATGGTGATGGAACACGCCTTGCAAGATGCCGGTATCACTGCCGATAAAATTGATTATATCAATGTGCACGGGACTTCTACTCCGATTGGTGACCCACAAGAAGTAAAAGCCATTCAAGCGGTATTTGGCGAACACGCTTATAAACTCAACATAAGCTCGACCAAATCAATGACCGGACACCTTTTGGGAGCCGCCGGAGCCATCGAAGCCGTAGCTTCGTTGTTGGCAATGCAAAATCAAATAGTGCCGCCTACTATCAATCACTTTACGGATGACGAGGCTTTTGACCCTAACTTGAACTTTACGTTTAATAAAGCCCAAGCCCGTAAAATTGACTATGTAATGAGCAATGGTTTTGGGTTTGGTGGACACAATAGTTCAGTTATTTTCAAAAAATTTGAAGCCTAGTGGGGGGAATTTTAAATCAATTGTTATTCAATTTTTTTAATTTATTTAGAAAATACTCTGAAGAAGATAGAAGGCTTGCTTCCGCAATCTTGCGATTGGTAGGCAAGCCTCCTAAAAATCTGTCGGTTTATAAACTTGCCTTTAGCCATCCTTCGGCTTCCAAACTCAACCACGTAGGTTTCAAAGAATCCAATGAACGTTTAGAATATTTGGGTGATGCAATTCTCGGCGCAATCGTTGCTGACTATCTCTTTCGTAAATACCCATACGAGGACGAGGGTTTTTTGACCGAAATCCGATCAAGAATGGTCAATCGAGAATCACTCAACGAATTGGCACACAAACTTGGTTTAGATACTTTGATTGTGTATGAAGGCAATCGCTATTTTAAGGGAGCTTATAAGTCGATGGGTGGCGATGCACTGGAGGCTTTTGTAGGAGCTGTGTATCTAGACCGTGGGTTTAAATTTTGTTATCAATTTGTATTGAGAAAGCTTATCCGCAAGCATTTTGACTTAGAATCTATCATCAGCAACAATAAAAATTACAAAAGTATCATCATCGAGTGGGCGCAACGCGAATCCAAAGAACTGCGCTTCGAGATTATCAAAGAATCCGGCACCAAACATCAAAAAGAGTTTGTCGCCCAGCTATTTATCAATGATGAACCTTTTGCTACCGGAGTGGGCTTTAGTAAGAAAAAAGCCGAACAAGCCTCTGCCCAAAAAGCTTGCGAGTTTTTGAAATTGAATGTGATTTGATAACCAATGACTTATTTGTTGATTTGGAGATTTTTTGATTTAGAGAAGTATTGATTGGTGGATTTTGGAGAACTTATAGCCTTTTCAGCAATTCCCACTATATAATTTTTTTGATATTGGCAATTGCTGTCAAGAAGTATAATCTTAATGTATCTCTTTGATTATCAAGGATTTACCATTGAATTTTATTTCATCATTTACGCTACATTTTAACAATTGACTGCCAATCGGCGAGACTGCCGAAACGGTAAAATAAGTAACATTGTCTATGACGATTTTTCCGGCACTTATCGCCAAATAATAATTGCCTTGATTGGTGATGACGATGCTCCCTACTTGCACAAACTCCGACTTTGTAAAGGTGTTTATCTTCAGCAAATCATTTTTGGTTTTTTCGGCTTCATACAACTGCTTGGTATTCAGGTCTTTATTGATTTGTGCCATAGCCCTGCCGGTTTCGTATTTGTCTCCCACACTGCTTTTGGTTTCTTCGTTGGCGGCGGTTTGGGCTTCGTTGATGGCTTGTGCAATCAGCCTAATTCGGTCTTCAATGTATTGCTGGCAATACTGATACAAGCGGGTTTTGAGCAAATCTGACGAAATATCCATAAATAATGAGTGAATCCACCAAAGGCGGATAAGTGGCAATACATTGATTTTCAATTAATTATATTTTCAATAGTTCAAAAAGTTTCTAATTTGTAGTCTCGAGTTATTCAATATTTTGAAAAAATCATAAAGTCAAATTGGTTCTTTATTCATTTTCAGGAAATTCCAGTTTTTTCCCAAACCTCAACGCATTGACGCGGGCAGGCTAGACAGGCTGCGTTACAATTTTCCTGAAAAAGTAGTGAAAATTCTGTAATTTCAAGTACTTTATGTACAAGTTGACCGTGTCCGATTTGGCAGCATTATTAGTAATGAGTTAATTATAAGATGTGCTGATGTGCTAATGTAATCCATTGATTATCAATTAATTAATAAATTCAATTGTTTACTTTATTTTATTCTTGTT
>JALONJ010000284.1 GCA_025455045.1 Microscillaceae bacterium
TTATAATCACCTCATTATCAATTAGTTACAGAAAGCCTATTTTTAAATATTCTAAAAAATCAAACATTCGTTTAAAATTTCTACAGTGGGAATTGCTGGTAATAACATAACTCGTTGATTATCAATTACTTACAAAAACTATCCGAAGTATTGGGTTTTAGAATTATTTTGACTACGACTGACAGTTCAAGCCCTGCTTCTTAAACATTCATCCATAAAGCCACACACTAAATACTTGATAACCAATTATTTAAAATTAAGTTCTAATCATCTGGATTGTTCAAGTTATAAAAAAACACTATTATTGTAAACCGCAGTCGTTTACAATCGACAATTAATCCCCTGATAGTATGGTACAGCACATAGATAACCCTGTAGTTGAATTACACAATGTAACCGTTGCTTATCAACAAAAGCCCGTTTTATGGAACATTGATTATACCTTGCCTGAAGGCAATTTGATAGGCATTATCGGTCCCAACGGTTCAGGCAAAACTACGATGATAAAAGCAATGATGGGTTTGTTGCCTTTGAGTAGTGGCTACACCAAAATCTTTGGCAAAGACCTCGACGACGTGCGTAGTCGGGTGAGCTATGTACCTCAACGCGGCTCGGTGGATTGGGATTTTCCTGCTAATGTGCTAGATGTAGTACTGATGGGGCGCAGTAAACCCAAAAATATTTTCAAACGTCTTACGTCCCAAGACCGCGCGATTGCTTTGGAATGTTTGCGCAAAGTAAAAATGGAGAACTTTGTCAAGCGGCAAATCTCCCAACTTTCGGGGGGACAACAACAAAGAGTTTTTTTGGCACGTGCTTTGGCTCAGGAAGCTGATTTGTATTTGATGGATGAGCCTTTTGTGGGGGTAGATATGGCTACTGAGCAGGCAATTATAGATTTGTTAAAAGAAATGCGTGAAAAAGGCAAAACTATTTTGGTAGTTCACCACGATTTGCAAACTGTCAAAGATTATTTTGATTGGGTAGTGTTGCTCAATACTCGTTTGGTAGCTTCGGGCAAAACTGAAGATGTTTTTCAATCCGAATTATTGAATGAAACCTATGGTGGTAAACTCAATATTTTATCGCAAGTAAGCAATTTGCTCAAAGCAAAAGGGCATCCGGTTAGAGAGAAATAAAGTATAATGGCATAAAAAAAGGGCTAAATCTAGCCCTTTAAATATCTTCACTGCAATAAATGGATTAAAACTCCCACAAGTTATGTTCAAATTCCATCAAATCATACTCTACTTTTTGCGACATATACAATACTTTTTTTGCCGCTTGGGGGTCGCTACCATATTCATCATTGATAATAGTTACAATATCATCATCATCAGGGTTGGAAACTTTCCAAATCCTAGAGCTAAACATTCTTAAATCAAAGGCATCTGCCAAAGACATATGACGGCGGGGATTTTCGGGATTGTACCAAAATGAGCGCAATTCTTCAAAAGTTCCTTTTTCTTGTGATTCTTCGTAAGCACTTTTGAAATAATCATACAAATCTTTGTATTTGAAGTTTGCCAAAGTCAAATCACCCATTTGTGCTGGTCCGCCTGACCCACCTGCGCCTTGTGGCAAATACAAAGTAACTGTTTGAATATCCCAATACATTCTTGAACGACGACGGTCGAAAATCAAATCTTCTTTGATGTCCAACAAATACAATTCATAAGGTTTTACCTCAATGCTATCGCCAACGTTAGTATCATAAAATTTCATTTTTGACAAAAACTCACCCGGATCCATTGGTTCTTCAAAACCGGTCAAGCGTGGGCTGGCTTTGGCATAGTAAGGCTGTAACTTGCCTTCTTTTACCGCATCAATGATTACTTTGGTAATCTCATTTTCGGTAGAGAAAAAAGGTTTATTTTGTTTCTCTAACAAATTAATTCTACGCCACACCGTAGTACGATACATCACATCAGCTTCATAAATCGGGCGCACGGAATTAGGATTATAACCTTGTGGCCCAATTTGGGCAAAAGCCGACCAAGAAATCAATAAGCAAAACAACACTTTTAGATTAACACTTACTATTTTTTTCATAGAATAACTAGGTTTATTTAAAATTTGTGCCACTTATTACTAAGTGGCACTCATTATTTTTAACGTTACAAGCTAAATTTTATTATCTTGTAAAGAAGCCAATGTATGGTGTATTGATAGGAGCAGTTTCAATGTCACCGCGTGAGTTTACTCTTTGTACTCCATTGACGATAATTTGCACACCATCGCCTGGACGAGCCGCACCCAAAGACGCAGCATTGATGGTGCCACCGTTGCCTCTGGTTTGTCCAATACTTCTCCCACCACGGAATAGGTATGCTTCTACATTTACTACACGATAATTAGCCTCTTTGGGCAAAGTATTGCGGAAAGTCTCATCGGCTTCTGCGCATACTCTCAAAGTAGGAGGTAGTGGAATAGGATCTTTCAAATTGATAGCCCCACCTTGACTGTTGCACAAGAAGATTTTGGGAGGTGGTACTGGGTTTACTCTAAAATCAGATATACCTACTACTCGACCGCCACTACTTACCGTAAGTTTACAAGCCGGACCAGCACCCGGGAAAATGGTAACATCACCATTTCTACTACCGGGAATAGCCGTACCATTATCTACACTAAAGCTAGGACGATAGGCTGCCCCCAATGCTGGAACTGCAGTTTCCAAAGGATTGGCACAGTTACGATATAACGGGAAGTTTGCCGCCGCTTTTACAATCAATACTGCTTGTACTACAGTATATTTTTTCTCAATGACAAAAGTAGTGTCTTTTCCACGATTGTTGATAGTGATAGTACCTTTCCAAGCTTGCTCACCGATACCAGAAGCATTAAATTTCACTTTACCTACGCCATCAGTATTCGGAGTAATAGATGCGCCATTGGCGGTCATTCTTGCGCCGGCTTTGCTAGAAGTAGCTGAGAGAAATAAATCAGCCGTATATTCGCTTCCTTGGGCTACAATATTGGCATCGGCTGAGGCATTGGCAATGATTTTATCAAATTTGATTTCTTTACCAAACTCACCAGCTCCCAGTTTTTTCAAAACCTCTTGTTCATAACGAATAATCTCGGTCTGCTTTTGAGTCAATACTGCCAAAGCGGCTACCACAGGCGTTTGTCCGAAGTTAGCTTGGGCAAAATCTTTACCTCTTTGAACCTCATCATATTTGTAGATGGGATTTTTGGCGTTGCCTTCTGCCAAAGGTACTATCAGGGCTTTATCTACCCCAACATCAGAGTAATCTTTAATGATTTCGTCGGTAAACTTATTGAGTTTTTTCTCTAGGTCATATCCTAAGCCGTTTTTGCGGCCTTCGGGTCCCAACATCATTACTTCTACTTTGGTTTCCTCTTTAGGATTTTTTACGGCTCCGGTTTTTTCATCTACACCGTCGCCGGCTTCCTTCACGAGTTTATTTTTCAATTTATCAATATCACCAATCAAAATTGCAGTTTTTTTCTTCAATTCTTCTGCTCTTTTAATACGGTCACGACCTTCGGCGGTATTGCCTTCTTTCTCGACTTGTTTTTTCAAAGCCGCCAAAGCCGATTCACTTGCGTTTCTTGAAGCCTCCAAGGAGTGTTCCAAACTAGCATTCAAAAATATAAATTTATCAATGATAGAAGAACTTACTTGTAAGGCTAACAACGCTGTCAATACGAGATACATCATATTGATCATCCGCTGTCTTGGGGACTGTTTTCCTCCTCCTGCCATATTTTTCTTTAATTTTTAGTTTAAAATGTGAATAATTAAAAAAAACTAATAATAAAGATTAAGCCTTCATTGCGGCTAACATACCGCCGTACACTTTGTTCAAAGAAGTAAGATTAGTAGTCAATTGTGAAAGCTGAACTTTGAATGTTTCAGTATCTTTGCTGGCATTAGCTACGTTTTGCATAGCTACCGCAAGGCTACTATAGAAATCATTCATTGCTTTCACGTGCTTACTTGCACTTCTCAACTCAACCTCATAAACCGCATTCAATTCGGTCAAATTTTTGGTTAAGGTTTGAACTTGGGCGTGATAGGCTTTGGCATCTTTGGAGGCGTTTGCCATTTCACTCATTGCACTGATAGTAACTGAATAAGATTTATTCATTTCTACCAAAGCATTTGAAGCTAATTTTACATTTTTAGAATACTCTTCAGTTGCTACCGAAGCATTTGCCAAAGAAGTCATTTTGGCGACATTGTCAGCTAGAGCTTGCATACCGTCACCGAGACTTTTTACTTTGTCAGGGGTGATGGTACTTGCCAATTGGGCTTCTAAGGCGGCAATTTTGGCGGCGACTTCTTTGTTTTGAGGTTGGGCAATTTCGGGTTTAGTCAAATTAGAAACATCCAACGGCGGAAGGTTTGAACCTTCGGCTAATTGAGGATATACCTTTGACCAATCGGGGCGAGGAGCGTCGGGGTGAATTGGCTCACCAACCCCCAAAGCAAAGATAAACGCCTCAACCGACATCCCAACAATCAACATTTCGGAAGCACCCGGCCAGTGCATAATTTTAAATAAGGCACCCAAAATAACGACTGCCGCACCAAGGCTTGTTACTTTTGGAACTACATAGACATAGAAATAATCCAGTCCACTCATTTTTTTTGCGCTCATTTCAGTAAAAGTTTAGATTTAGTTAATAAATAAATGAATAACAATTTGGTTCTAAATTTAATACGTATTTATAACAAAGCAATTAGTTGCTTAATTTTTTTAATCAAACTCCGTTCCAGAAGAACGACCTAGGTAGGTCATTGCACAACGAAATCCTACGGCACTTGATGCAGAGTCCCAATGTTGGAAGGTTCTAGTACCAGTTTCGCAATAATAAGCAATGTCTTTCCAAGAACCACCACGAATAATTCGGCGATTGTTAGGGTTGCGGTCATTTACACCATTTTGGGTAATTGGTGGGTTATAAACAGGGTTCATATCCCAAACAATTGGTACTGCTGACTCATAATAAGCATCTTGTACCCATTCGGCTACGTTACCCGCCATATCATATAAGCCATAATCATTGGGAAAATATTGGGCTACCGGACCGGTATAAGCAAAACCATCATCATAATAATTGCCGCGACCGGGTTTGAAGTTAGCCAACATACAACCCAAAGTATTGCGCAAATAGGGGCTACCCCAAGGGTATTTAGCCATATCACGACCACCACGCGAAGCATATTCCCATTCAGCCTCGGTAGGCAAACGGAAGCGTGGAGCAGGGTAAGGTTCTTCTTCCTCGGTTTTTTTGTAATAATTTAAGTGCAGAGTGCGCCATTGACAGAAAAACTGGGCAGATTGCCAGTCGACTCCCACTACTGGATAATCGTCAAATGCGGGGTGCATATAGTAGTACTCCATCAAAGGGTCACCCATATGGTGGGCATAGTCTCTTGACCAACGAGTAGTATCTGGGTACATTTCATTCATTACTCGAATAGAATCGGGGCGTACCGGCGTGCCGTTTTTCAGGAACATAATGTCCAAGACTTGCTGGACATATTCTTCGGGAAGTTCTTCAGTATTGCCTTGTTTGCCTTCGGAGTAAGCGAGTAGTACATCGGTAAACAAACGAAATTGATTATTAGTGATTTCGGTTTGATCCATAAAGAAAGCACTAATCGTAATTTGTTTGTTGAAATTGATTTGAGTAGAGGCTACATCTTGGTCAGCTTGCCCCATATGAAAAGTACCATTAGGTACTACTACCATTCCGCTAGGAATATATTGGGCATCATAATCTCTTACTTCTGTAAAAGGTACTATTTCACCACGAGAGCCGGCTATTCTATCTTCTAATGTTTGCGCGCTCTTCTTCCTAAACAGTGAACAACTCTGAAATACCAAAGAAAAGGCGAGCAAAGCAAAACATAGCACTTTGTAACGCAATTTTACTTTATTCATAACACCAACTAGATTTATTATTTTAGTTATTTTTCTGGATTTTAATTACTATTTTATTTTGGTTATCAAGCAAGGTCATTTATCCAAAACAAACATCATACTATTTTTTAAAATATTTTTAGCGAAAGCTATTTTTCGGTTACTTTTTGTACGTAAAAAGTATTTATAAGTTTATATCAACTCGCAAATATAACGAGATTCCATTACAATTATTTTAAACTACAGCCTAAATCTACCGGTTCTGATAGTAGGCAAAGGTGGGCTTATCTTCACCGGCAAGGTGTATGAAAACACAATTTCGTGCGAAGTAGGCTGTTTGGCATTTTGCCCAAAAAATACATAATCAAAACTATAACCAAATTTAAAATTTTGCACTACATTTTTTCGACTTTTATTGGGAACTTGAATTCCAATGATGGCATTGGCTGATTCTTCGTCTCGGTAAGTCAGTCCTAACCACACTTGTCGGTCGCGGTCAATTTTATAAGTAAACATCGATCCTATGTCAAATGATAACTGGCGAAATTGAGATAACTTGACCAAAAAATTAGGCATTATATCCAACCTGTCGGTTTTTACGACCGAGTATCCTCCCATAAAATTTGAATTGATAACCAACCCTTGTATTACTCCATCTATATTAGGGTCAGAAACCCTAGGATTAATCCCAAAATTGAATTTGGTTTGATTCAAATGATTAAAAGCTGCTCCCAAAAACATTCTTTCATTTTGATAATAGACTCCGGCGGCTATATCGGGGCGAGCATTGGCTTCTGTTCCTTCTAAAACTAAGGGGTCGCCAGGCTCTCGCGGGCGATATTTATTATAATCATTTTCTCGATAATATAAACCTCCCCTAACCCCAAAGGATAGAGTAGCACCACGAGATAGTGAAACGTGATAAGCGTAAGAAAGTTGCGCCTCGATGTTAGTTAATGGACCTAATTGGTCTCTTACCAAATGAAAACCTATTCCACTATTCAATTTAGGCATTGCCGTACTAAAACTAACTACTTGGGTATTGGGCGCGCCGCCATCATCAAAACTGGGCTGATAGCCTGTCCATTGCGTACGATAAACGAAATTGAATTGAGTTTCAAGGCTTGTACCGGCAAAAGCCGGATTGAAATACAAGCGATTGAGCGTGTATTGCGTAAATTGTGGGTCTTGTTGGGCTTGAACAAGTCGCACGTTACCAACTATGAGGGTTAGTAATGATAGGATGAGAATGTTTTTCATAGTTATTATATAATGAATGGATGTAATTTGGGAGAAAATTTTGAAATTTCAAATACTTCTTAATGCAAATCATCCACTCAAAAATAAGCAAAAATTTGCTAATTTTTCTTTGGTCGAGATATATTTTAATATAAGTAGTTGATAATCAAGCATTTATGTTTTATAATCATAAACTCTTGATTATCAAAGATTTAAGAAATTTTAACAAAACTTCGCATACCGATTGATAACAGACGGAAAACAAATAATAATGTAAATACCTGATTATCAGGTGTTTACATCATTATTACCCTATTTGCTCTAGAAAGAGTTATTTCAGCTTGTTAGCTAACTTTATGTAGGCTTCCAAAGCTCCGGTCATTGAAGGAGCATTGGGCATTGGGGCTTCAATATCCAATACCAGCCCAGCTTCTTTGACAGCTCCGGCAGTAGTGGGACCAAAAGCGGCTATTCGGGTGTTGTTTTGTTTAAAATCAGGGAAATTCTCGAGCAAAGATTTGATGCCCGAAGGGCTAAAAAACGCCAATACATCATAATTTACATCGGTAAGGTCGGACAGGTCGCTCGCTACAGTTTTATACAAGACCATTTCACTGTAGTTAAAACCATTCTTACTCATAAATTCGGGGATCTCCTCTTTACGGATATTAGAACAAGGAAACAAAAATTTTTCGGCTTTATGTTTTTTTAATAAGGGGAATAAATCAACCGCAGTTTTATTACCGTGAAAAATTTTTCGTTTGCGTACCACAATAAACTTTTGGAGAAAGTTTGCCGTTTGCTCCGTAACGCAGAAGTATTTGGTTTCGATCGGCATCTCAATTTTACTTTCTTTACAGATGCTAAAAAAGTGTTTTACGGCATTTTGACTCGTAAAAATCACCGCCGAATGGTCTAAAATGTTGATTTTTTGTTTCCGAAAATCTTTGATAGTAATGGGTTCGATTTGAATAAACGGTCGGAAATCAACTTTTATTCCGTACTTTTTCGCTAGTTCGTGATAAGGTGAGTTAGGAGTTGTAGGTTCGGGTTGGGAAACCAAAATACTTTTAACCGGCTTGAGCCTACTTTGGTCAAATTGCATTTCGCTCATTTATAAAAAGTAAAAAATACAAAAAAACTTACTAAAATACTCTGAAATATATGAAAACCCAAAATTATAAATGTACCTAATTGATAAAAATCTTGGCTGAGATGGGGTATAGAGATATAAAATATCCAAGGAGTAATTGTAAAAAAGGCATAAAACATCATTTGCAAGCGAATATACTCGTAGAAGTGCATAGCCGTAATTTCGTTGCGCATATTGAGTACCAACCCCGAAAAATTGACAAGTGCGTATTTGCCAAAAATGAGCATAAATACCCAACCACAAAGTCCCAAATAATTGACTACGAGGCTCGCATTTGTCCAAGACAAGCGAATCCACTGAAAATCGAGATTGGGTGAATTTACAATTTGCCCCATAAAAAAATAAAAAGCTATTATCCAAGCGTGCGCCAATAAAAATACACCCTTGACTCCAGCAAACGGGCGACTGACCCCACTCAAATCGCGCCGCGATAGGGCTAAGGTTGAAAAGGTAATTTTGAGATTATAAAATTCTAAAAAAATCTTGGGTTTATAATTCCATAAAAAAATAAAAATCAAGACTAAAACAAGCGAGACCATAATGACAAAATCTTTGTAATCAAGCGGGCGCGATTGACGATTTAAAGGGCTACTCACTTGGGCAATTTTTTTCAGAACTACCTCCGAAGTTTTTAATTGGTGAGCTATCACGACCGATTTGAGGGGAAGGCGCATTTGCGGGTCATACAAACTCACAAATACTTGCGCTTTATTTACTTGTTTTGCCAGACTATCCACACGGATTATTTGCCAACCTGAGCGGTCAATTTGGCGATACAATTGGTTATTGATAAATAAAAAAGTATTGGATTCACCCCAAAAAACCATTTGATAAGCCTTGTATTGGGCAATATCGAGCCAAAAACTCATTGATTTGGGGTTTTGGTGTCTTTCTTTGATATACGGTACATAAGATTCGTATTTGTTGTCATACACTTGCCAATCATCGGCTAAGTCGTGCAGCAAAGCAAAGTTTTTTAAATAATTTGGATTGAAATTTTGGGAAAAAATGAAGGGCGAAAAAAAAACCAATATTTTAACGGTGAGAAAAAACTGAAGAAGTATTTTTTTTCGCATAAAGTTTTAAATTTTCGCAAAATTAATTTTTAACTGCAAAAATTACTTTTTTTTACCAAAAAAGTTAAGTTATTCGGCTCAATCGTTTGGAAAGTTTCTAATTTCTAGTACCGAATTATTTACTAAGCTCCTCATAATCAGCAAGTTGCACAAAAAATTTGATTCCTGAAAATTACCGAAAAACCAAAAAGGCTCTTAACCTATTTTCAGGAAATTCCAGATTTATTCTAAAACTAAACTCATTTACGCGCGCAGGCTAACAGCCTGCCTTACATTTTTCTTAACAA
>JALONJ010000014.1 GCA_025455045.1 Microscillaceae bacterium
GCAATTCTATTGAATTCTGAAAAGCTCTCGCTTTTCAGTGATTCTGAACGAAGTGAAGAATCTAAAGCGTTGATTATCAAGAGTTTCAGATTCTTCGCTCCGCTCAGAATCACTGAAATTGATAAATTTCAGAAAAAAGATTCTCATTCCTGAAAAGTGGTGAAGAACCATTTTATTTTTAAAATATTCCTAATCGAATAATAGCGATAAATTATGTTTTAAAATTAAAAATTTCGTTTATTAAAACAGGTTTAAATCCTGATTTTAACAATTTGCTAACGATTGAGTTTGGTTGAGGAATGTTTTGGCTGTTTTTTTTAATAGGAAGGAGCTTTTGAGCAGTAAATTGATGATTCTTTACCCATTTTCAGAAAATTCTAGCTTTATGCTAAGTCTAAACTCATTTACGCGAGCAAGCTAGACAGCCTGCATTACAATTTTTCTGAAAAGTGCTGAAGAACCCAAATTTATTTATAATACATTGATTATCAGGTAGTTATAAAAAATCAATCCTCCAGCCGCAATTGTTTCAAATCAAAAATAAAATCGGGCAAGACTGCCTCACCACTCAACTGGGTATCCCAAGTATCGAGGGTTTCAAGGGCTTGATTGGGGCGATAAATGTAGGTAATTTCGGTTTCGGGGTTAATCAGCCAAGCCAAACGACAACCATTTGCCAGCCACTCCAGCATTTTGGCTTGCAAAGTTATCAAATCATCGGTCGGCGATTTGATTTCTACCACAAAATCGGGGCAAATCGGCGGAAAAACCTTGCGCTCGGCACTTGTCAAAGCCTGCCAACGACTTTTCTCGACCCACGAAGCATCGGGCGAGCGCGTAGAGCCATTGGGCAATTTGAAGCCCGTCGAGGAATCAAAAACTAAACCTAATTTTGAATGATGATTCCAAAGCCAAAGTTGGCTCACCAAGGTAGAGTTGCGATTGCCGGTTTCGCCGCCTGTAGGTGCCATAATAAAAATTTGTCCTTCGCTGTTTTGCTCAATTCTCAAATCCCGATTCTCGAGGCAGAGCTGAAAAAACTGCTCATCAGTCAAATAGCCCAGCGATTTTTTAGTTTCTAAGGTGAGCATAATTTTTAATTAAGTGGTAAAATACTGATAATCTAACCAAGCAAGACCTAGTCAATTGTTAATAAAAAAACCGATTTTTTAAAATAAATTTTAAAATAATCGGTCAGCTAAAAACCAGCATTAGAAAATGGGTGAAATCATAAACTATTGATTATCAATAGATTAGGCTTCGTTATCCACTTCGGCTTTGGCTTTTTTAAATATTTTTTGGGAGTAATCGTGAATGGCTTCACTCAGGCTTTCGCCCATTGATTTGGCAAGCTCATTGGCTTTGTCCCATTGTGGACCGAGCTGGGTTTTGGCACGACTAAGCAACAATTGGCGAGTGCGGTCGCCTTTTTCGGGGGCGAGCAAAATACCGGCAACGACTCCGGCGGTTATTCCTGCCAAAAAGCCCAAAAATATTTTGGTGTTATTGTCCATAGTGTTATTTGATTAGAGATTAAAATTAATTTTTAAATTTTCAAATTTTGGTTTGTCGTTTTTAACTTAGGAACGCGTAAATAAGGAATTAGGAATTAGAAATTATTTAATTGCCTGATTTTCAATTAATTATATTTTTAAAAGTATCACTTTGTTTTGAGTCTGTTCCTAATAAGTTGGTCATTTTTTTAGATAAACTATTGACTGTGTCTGCCTCTGGCTGATAATCAGAGCTTTGAGTTAGCACATCAGCACATTTTAAAATGAACACATTACTTAATACTACTAGATTTGTCCGCAAAGACGCTAAGAAACCATTTTAGAATAGGATTAATCCTTGCTTGATTAGAACACAGATTTTTATGATTTTTTAAGATTACACAGATTTTTTATCATCAATATTTTGGACATTTTTTATAAGTAATTGATTATCAGCTAGTTATGCTATTTTAAATATTTCTTGTAACTAACTGATTATCAAGCACTTAACAAAAAACTCGGAAAAGAACCCCGTCCGAGGGCAGGGGGCTTAGAAACCAGAAACTGTCCGAACGATTAATCATAAATGTCTTAATAATGTGTGTAATCAGCGTTTAAAACACTTAAGTACACCCAGATAGTTGATAATCAGGCAGTTAATCATTTTAAAAAATAAAATTTTGAAACTTTCAATCAATTAAAAAATAGGTCAAAATAATTTTAAAACAACTTTTAAGGCGCAAAGTATTGAATATCAGTGATTATACAGCTTTGCATCAATGTTTACTCGCTTTAAAAAGTTTTTGTTTTTCTTCTTTGGTAAGGCTTTCGTAACCCGTAGCCGATATTTTGTCCAAAATTGCGTCAATTTCGGCTTGGTCGGGGGTTTCGCTTGCCGTATTACGGGAGTTGGCAGCATTGTGAGTACTGCCTACGGTTACTTTGGTTTTGCTTACGTAGGTAGCTTTCATTTTGGAGCGGCGTTTGAACAAACCCAAAAAATTATGAATCCATTTACCCCAATCGTTGCCTTTTTGCAACTGAATAACATAAATATAACCAATCAAAGCCCCGCCCAAGTGGGCGATTTCACCGCCCGGATTCATTCCGCGCAAACCAAACACAAAGAACAAAACTTGAAACAAAGCTATATATTTGATGGGTACCGGACCCAACAAAAACAAATGGAAAATGTAATTGGGGGTAAGGGTTGCCGCACCGACTACCATCGCCGACACACCTGCCGAAGCCCCAATCAAGGCGGCACCGCGGTAATCGGGCAATAAAGGATAAAACAACATAAAAGCCACGCCACCGGCTAAACCACCCAACACATACAAACTGGTTACGCGCTTGCTCCCCAAATACTCCTCGATGACTTTGCCAAACCAATACAAAAAGAGTAAATTGCCCAAAATATGGAAAAAATCGACGTGGGCAAAAAAGTAAGTAACGAATGTCCAAGGGCGAAAAACCAACTCGCGCAAGGTAGAAGGTAGGGTGATAAATGAGCTAAAATAGCCAAAAAGTGAGGCTGATGCCGCTCGCCCGTAGGTGAGGTGCAGTATCACATACAATAAATTGAGGAAAACAAAGACCATCAAGTTGATGACAATAATTTGCATCAAGGCATTGTTTTGCCGCCGAAATGTATTTCTTAAATCTTCAAAAATGCCGTTCATATCCGTATCAAATGTCAAAATTTGCTTGCCAAAAATATCCAAAATTATTTTTTGCCGGTCGTATGGTAAATTTAAACAATCTTCGCCTTAATTCCTAACGAATATTTTTTAAAAATTTCCGTCCTATTTCAGTTAAATTATAAATAATTTTATAATTGCCTGATAATCAAATGATTACGCCCGAAAATTATTATTTGTTAAATTTCAATTAGTACTGTCGCCGCACTCGCCAGTATTTTATCAACAAAAATCCAATCAACGCTCCGCCCAAGTGGGCAAAGTGCGCTACATTGCTCATACCGGCATAGCCCAAGCCGGAGTATATTTCAAAAATCATATAAAATCCAATCAAATATTTTGCCTTAATCGGTACCGGCAGAAATAAAAGCATTAGTTCTATATTGGGGAATAACAAAAATATGGCAATTAAAATTCCAAATATTGCCCCCGAAGCCCCTACGGTATGCGATTCCTTGATTTTGAAATAAAGCATTTCTTTGACCAACTCAACGCTTGCCGGAAGCCCATTGGCTTCGATATAATCATTGAATTTATCAACGGCTTTGTTGTATTTGTCTTTTTCGTAAGCCGCCAAGTACTGCACAAAGGCTTCTTCGGAAGGGTTGTTTTGAAAAGCGTTTACGGCTTGTCGTTGTAGTTGGACTTCGCCGTACATCACCGTATAATTAAGAATACCTGCGCCCATTCCACAAAGCATATAATAACTCAAAAACCGGCGCGAACCAATGGTCATTTCAATCAAAGGTCCAAACACCAACAAACCTAACATATTGCTGGCAAAATGGAAAAAATTGGCGTGAACAAACATATATGTCATAATTTGCCATACTCGAAAATGTTCGGACTCAAAATAACGCAAGCCAAACAATAAAGGAAAATCTATTCGGAATAACTCTTGTAAAGCAAAGACTATCAAATTGATTACCAGCAAGTTGCGAGCTATTGGTGTGAGTTGTTGTCCCATAAATGCGTTTTTGTAAAAAAATTGGTTATTTGGTTTATATTCAACATTACAATAATCAGGTTGCCCGAGGGTGTATAGTGGGGGTTGGAGGAAGCAAACAAACGGTCAATCAAAGCGTTCATTTCGGCTTGATTCATCAATTTTGCCGATTTGTGGGCGTGGCGTTTTGCCAAAGCCCGTTTGAGGCGCAAATTTTTATCTACCTTGAGTTCGGCTTGGAGGTTTTTGAATTGTTCCAACAAGCCTTCCAACAACTCTTGCTCGTTTTCGCCTTCGCAATCGGCGGGGATTCCCTTTAGCAACAATCGATTTTCGGATAAAACATCAAAAACAAATCCTAAGTTATGAATTTCGGTAGAAATTTCGCTAATTAATTGAAAATCAGTCGAATTTAATTGAATTGTTGCCGGAAAAACCAATTGTTGCGAGAGTCCTGCCATTTTGTCGCTTTGATTCACCAATTTGTCATACCAAATTCGCTCCCAAGCCGCCCGTTGGTCAATCATCATCAGCCCGGATTTGACCGGCGTAAGCAAGTATTGACTTTGCACCTGAATAATTGAGCGATTTTTGGGCGAAAAGCCTTCATTTGTTTTGGCTTTTTCGGGGCTTATTTGATTGACATTGCTTTCAAAAGTAAGCAAATTTTCGCTTTCCGGCTCAGATTCGGGGGTTTTGGCTTTCAAATCGGCGTAGATTTTTTCCCAATTATCCAAATTATTTTTTTGTCGATAATCAAATTCTTGGCTAGGCTTAAAATTAAAACTTTGGTCGCCCGGGTAGAGTTTGTTTTCGGCTAAAGTGTTGGTTTTCAATTGATTAGGATTAAAATTGACATCTACATCAAAATCAATTGCCGGCGTGAGGTTATGCACGCTCAAAGCCTTGCGAACTGCCGATTGGACAATGGCATAGACCGTCCGTTCATCATCAAATTTGACTTCGGTTTTGGTAGGGTGGATATTAATATCAATATGAATGGGGTCAATTTCCAAAAACAAGACATAAAAAGGGTGATTGTCTGCCGGAATCAGGCTCTCGTAGGCACTCACTACGGCGTGGTGCAAGTACGAATGACGAATATAGCGTTTATTGACCAAAAAAAACTGCTCGCCGCGCGTTTTTTTGGCATTTTCGGGCTTGCCGATATAGCCCCAAATATTGAGTAAAGGTGTATCTTCTTGGCATGAAGCCAATTGTTTTTGATAATTTTTACCAAAAATTTGGACAATTCTTTGGCTTAGTTTGGTGGCGGGGAGTTGATATACTTCCAAATCATTGTGATACAAAGAAAACTCTATTTCGGGGTGTGCCAAAACCACCCGTTGAAACTCATCTAAAATGTGGCGCATTTCTACCGGATTGGATTTGAGGAAATTGCGCCGCGCCGGAACATTAAAAAATACATTTTTGACTGCCAATGAAGTGCCGAGTTGGCAAGCTATGGTCTCTTGAGATTTGATTTTAGAGCCTTCAATCTGAATACAAGTGCCTAAATCATCGCCCACTCGCCGAGTTTTAAGCTCAACTTGAGCAACGGCGGCTATGGAAGCCAAAGCCTCGCCCCGAAAGCCCATAGTGCGAATATTGAACAAATCATCGGTAGTTTTGATTTTGGAAGTAGCGTGCCGTTCAAACGACATACGCGCATCAGTTTCGGACATTCCGATACCATCATCAATCACTTGTACCAAAGTTTTGCCGGCATCTTTGACCAACAAGCGAATGGTCTTGGCTTGGGCATCGATGGCGTTCTCGAGCAATTCTTTGACGATGGAAGCCGGTCTTTGCACCACTTCACCCGCCGCTATTTGATTGGCAATGGCATCAGGCAACAGCCGGATTATATCTTGCATAGGTATAAATCGTTTTTTGGTTAAGTTTTTTGATTTTCAAAATATTGATTATCAAGTACTTGTGGTTTATTAAAAAAACTTCTAATACTACTATACAAAATATGTTTTCACGCAAAGACGCTAAGACGCAAAATATTGATTATCAATGATTTATATTTATCGATTTGAAATTTGTATAGTAGTATGAAAACATCAAATCATTCGAAAAATAATGACTTGAAAGCAAATTTAAGTAATAGAAACTTAGTAAATGCCCGATTTTAGAAATTTTATTTAATCAATTGATAATCAATGCTTTATATCACTAAAATTTAGTACATTTTATAAACTTGTCCGCCTCTGGCAGATTAACTCATTACTTACTAAATTTGCTTGTCAAGATATTTTTTACAATTTTCTTTTGGGTTTATAGTTTCTGGCAGAGTTTTTTCGTTAGAAATTAGTAAAAAAATAAAGTATTATTTTTAAAAATATAATTAATTGATAATCAGGCATTTACATAATTTCTAATTCCTAATTGTTAATTCTTAATTCCTTATTTGTCAAGGGTTTGTAAATTGCAAAGCAAAACCCATTAGATATTTTAATTTTAACCGACTCTTGAAAGCTAACTCACTCATTATTACCGGATTGCTTGTTTTATTTTCTTGGCTCGTGTCCCGAGCGCAAGACCCGCATTTTTCGCAATTTTATGCCGCTCCCTTATACCTCAATCCGGCAATGACCGGCACTACCCTACAAGGCAGATTTATGTTCAATTATCGCGCACAATGGACAAAACTACCCGGCGAGTTTGCGACTTATCAGGCGGCTTATGACCATTATTCCAGCCGATTGCGCAGTGGGTTTGGCTTTTTTGCCCACCTTGACCGTGCCGGAGCAGTAGGTGTGCGCTCGCTTAATTTGGGTTTTTCGTATGCCTATAATCTACAACTTGACAACCGGTGGGGACTAAGAGGCGGATTTCAAGTAGCTTATGGCAATCGGGGGCTGGATTATTACAAGCTGTTGTTTGGCGATCAACTTACCGATTTGGGGGCTACGGGTTTGCCGACTGCCGAACCTGACTTGGCAAATTTGAATGTAAATTATTTGGATTTGAATATGGGTTGGATGTTGTACTCATCTAATTTTTGGTTAGGGGTATCGGCTTTGCACCTCAATCGCCCCAATCAAGCTCTAGGTGAAATAAACGACCCGCTACCTATCAAATATTCTATTCAAATGGGTTATAAAATGGTCAAGCAAACCCTCAATAAAAATAAAGACGATTACAAAGCCTCCTTTTCACCGGCAATTCTTTACAGCCGTCAGGGCAACTATCAACAACTCGATGTGGGGGCAAATGGCTTTTTAGACCCACTTATTCTGGGCGTTTGGTATCGAGCTGTACCTTTTCAGAAGTCCTATTACGGAGCTTTGGTTACAATGGCGGGTATCAAATATCAGGATTGGCAATTTTTGTACAGTTATGATTTTGCGGTGGGCAGATTTGCGCAGGCTACCGGTGGAGCGCACGAAATATCCATAGCGATTAACTTTGCTGATGAACAAACCAAAAAACGCTACAAACGCAAACGAAAAAAAGCCCCGGAGTTTCCTTCTATGGTTTATTGAGTTTTTTGCTATCAGCAACCAAATATTCATAATCAACTGATTATCAGCATTTTACATACTTTCAATTGTAATTACAACAAATTGCCCAATTGCATAAAAAAAGTGATTTCTCAGGGGCAAAAATTTGCCTTACGAGAAATCACCAAATTTTATATTCAAAAAAAAACTAGCGAAAAAACTCGCCAAATCGCTCAAAAAAACTTTTGCCTTTTTTGTTGGGATTGGGACTAAAATTGGTTGATTCGCGGAGTTTTTCAAGTAGTTCGCGCTCTTGTTTGGTCAGGTTTTGGGGAGTCCAGATATTGATGTGAACGAGCAAGTCACCTTTCTCGTAGCTTTCTAAATCTTTGACTCCTTTGCCTTTCAAGCGTTTTATTTCCCCACTTTGCGTACCGGCCGGAATGTTGATTTTGGCTTTGCCCCCCAAAGTAGGTATCTCAACATCTGTACCCAAAGCGGCATCAACAAAACTGATATGCAGTTCATAAATCAGGTTTTTGCCATCTCTTTGTAGTTCTTCGTGCGGAACTTCCTCAACGGCAATGAGCAAATCACCCGCCATACCCCCGCGCGGGGGCACATTGCCTTTGCCTCGCATCGAGAGTTCCATTCCTTCGCCTACACCGGCGGGTATGTTGATGCTGATTACTTCTTCTTCCAATATTCGCCCTTCGCCATAACATACTTCACATTTGTCTTGAATGATTTTGCCTTCGCCATTGCAGGTAGGGCAGGTAGAAGTAGATACCATTTGCCCAAGCATTGTATTCATTACTTTGCGAACTTGACCTGAACCTTGACAAGTAGGGCAAGCTCGCAAAGAAGAACCATTTTTGGAGCCATTGCCATTGCAAGCCTTACAAGTGATGTGGCGTTTGACTTTGATTTTTTTCTCAACTCCTTCGGCGATTTCGTCGAGGGTAAGCTTGAGCTTTATGCGCAAGTTAGAACCCCGCCGCGAGTTGAATCCTCCACCAAATCCGCCACTGAAGAAACTTTCAAAAGGACTGCCGCCACCACTGAAAATATCGTTGAATTGGCTAAATATATCGTTCATCTCAAAATCACGTCCATTTACGCCTTTGTGTCCAAATTGGTCATAACGGCGGCGTTTTTCGGGGTCGCTGAGTACATCGTAGGCTTCGGCGGCTTCTTTGAATTTTTCCTCAGCCGAGTGGTCACCCGGATTTTTGTCGGGGTGATATTTGATAGCCATTTTTCGGTAGGCTTTTTTGACTTCTTCAGCATCGGCATTTTTGCCTACGCCTAATATTTCGTAGTAATCTCGTTTTGTCATCTTATTGGTTCGATTCTGACCTCACAAAAATCAATTTCACGGTTTTTACGATAGCTGGCAAGTTTTGGTGTCAAGGGTCAATTTTTAGCGATAAAATTATTATTATACACCATAATTAATTGATTATCAATGGCTTATAAAGTACAATAATAGACTGGTAATACTGCTATACATTCTTTAGTTCGCCCCTAAGACACTAAGGCACAATTGATTGATTATCAGATACTTAGAGACCTTGTGTCTTGGTGGCTCTAAGTTACTAGCTACCAATCACCACTTTGGCAAAGCGTATCACTTTTTCGTGCAAGTAATAGCCTTTTTCAACCTCATCTATCACTTTGCCTTTCATATCTTCGCTAGGGGCAGGAATTTGGGTAATGGATTCGTGTTCGTCCACATTAAAGTCTTTGCCAATTGAGGATTCCATTGGTTTGAGTCCTTTTTGCTCCAAAAGGCGAAAAAACTTGTTGTAAATCAGCCCTACTCCGTCTTTGATAGCTGTCAATTCGCGTTTGAGGACTTCCAAGTCGGCATTTTCTACTTTTTCGGCAGAGGACATTGATTTCTGGGCGCGTTCAAAATCATCGAGTACCGGCAACAAAATACTGATAATGCTTTCGCCGGCGGTTTTTATCAAGTCGGATTTTTCTTTGGCAGTACGGCGGCGAAAATTCTCAAACTCGGCATACAAGCGCATATATTTGTCCTTAAATTCGGCAACCTCGACTTGGAGTTGTTCTAAATTTTCTTGTGAGTTGACCGGTATTTCGGCTTTGGCTTCGGTTTCGGCAAAATCCTCGGCAGTGTGGGCTTCTTCGCCTTCAATGGTGTTTAAAGTGTCGGCATTTGTCGTATTTTCTGCCGAATTGTCGGCGTTATTTTCGGTATTTGAATGATTGTTTTGGGTTTCGTTGCTCATTTCCCGCGTTTATTTTTAGTTTTTTTGATAAAAAATTCAATTTTTTTGCCAAAAGTAAAATTCCTGACATTTTGGCACTGAAGGGCTTAGTTTTTGGTGGCGCAAAGGTAGTCAATTTATGCCAAGTTTTCAAGAATCCACAAATTTGTAATCAAACTAATAAAAAATCAGGAATTCACAAATCGGAATCAAAAATTATATAACTAATTGATTATCAACAAGTTAAATTTTTGAAGCATCTTGAACTCAAGTTGTTCAACTTATTTTTAGCTCGTTCCTAAGTGGGCAAATTCGGCAAAACCGCCACAGACCTTGATTTGCTCAGTCATATTCTCCCATTTATTCATTTTTTTGATAAAATTGCAAATACTGATTTTGCGCCGGAGTCATTTCAGAATCTTCATCTAAGGCAAACCATATTTCGTTTTCGAGCCAAAATCGGTAAACAAACTCTTCAAAACTATTGGCACAAAAAAAAGTATTGCTCAATATAATTTGGTCATTCAAATCTTGGCGTGCTTCGGCATTGTCAAAAGGAATAGGCGAAACCACCACGCAATGTTCACCACTGAAGCGCAGATACAAATACCACAACAACACGTTTTGCTGGTCGTTCAAAAAACGTATCAAATATCCCTCGTCATTAGACAAAGGACAGGGCGTAATTTCGGGCGATAAATCAAAGTAACAAGCCGTGCAAGATGGAATTTGGTCTTGAAGCTCTTCCAAACTCATAAACTTGACAAACTCGGAAGGGAGGGTCAA
Source organism: Microscillaceae bacterium (assembly GCA_025455045.1). Lineage (GTDB taxonomy): Bacteria > Bacteroidota > Bacteroidia > Cytophagales > Microscillaceae > JALONJ01. Next base: position 10,615 of record JALONJ010000014.1, read on the forward strand.
ATTCATTGTTTGGGCTTGCGCCAATATGTTTTGTAAGGCATCGTTGACAGTTTTTTCATCGTTTTGCTGGTATTTTTTCATCAAGGCTTTGAATTCAGCCGAAAGCTCGGGCAACCAATCAAAAGTACCTTTGAGCAATTTGGGGTCAATCGTGGGCGTATTATTCAATTCATAATAACAATAAGTGCTATCGCAAGGGCGGTATTTGCCCAAGTCAAAAGAAAGCCAAGCGGCTGAAAAGGCGGTCTGTTCGGCTTGCATAATTAGTGGGTTTAGTTTTGGATGGGTACATTGCAAATTTACGCATTTCTTTTGCCTCACCCTGCCCTGTTCGAGGGAGAGGTTAATAGGTGGTAAATTTGAAATGCCCCCTTCTAGGTTGTGTATCTGGGCAAAAATAATTTATAATTATTGGATAATAAGCAGTTTCTAAACCATTGCGAGACACAAGAAGCTAAATAATTGATTATCAGGACTTTACTGTTTAGCATCTTTATCTCAAAATCAAACATATATAGCTGTATTTTGTTTTTCAAATAAAATCTATAACTTATTGATTATCAAATACTTATAAAGATTTGCCAAATATTTTTAAGGTTGAGGCAGTATTTATTTTTTAATTTTTAAACTAAACGGTCTAAATTTGGTCGAATCATTTGTTAAACATAGTCGTTTTATTCAAAAATTAATTATATACCAATGAAAAATATGATAAGCCTACTCGTGTGTGCGCTGCTGTTTCAATTGACTTGGGCGCAAAGCCCGCGCGGCAACGCCAATTTTCAAAATCGGTCAGCCGAAGAGATTGCCGACCTACAAACTCAAACCTTGAAAGATAGCCTGAGCTTGACCGAAGAACAATTGCCCAAAATCAAAGCTGTGAATCTCAAATATGCCCAAAAAATGAAAGGAATTTGGGAAAGTGATGCCGAGCAAATGACTAAGTTCCAAGATATGCAGGTTCTGCAAACCAACCGTGAGTATGAACTCAAAAAACTTTTGACCAAAGACCAAGCAAAAATATTTGTAAAAATGCAGGAGCGAATGCGCGCCCGCCGACAAGAACAAATGCAAAAACGCGAGCAAAAAAATTGAAACAAAAAGGTTGTCGGGTTCAAAACCCGCCAACCTTTTTATATAAATCCTTGATAATCAATTAGTTATGAAAAAACTATCCTTCGTACAAATTGGGAATTTTTAGCCTGAAAGTCGTGCCTTGACCCAATTCCGATTCCATTTGAATCACGCCCTTGAGTTTTTCCATAGTTTCGCGTACCAAAAACAGTCCCAAACCTGAGCCTACCTTTTGGTCGGTAGCGCGGTAAAACATATCAAAAACGCGGTTTTTATGTTTTTCGGCAATCCCCATGCCATTATCTTCTACACAAACCCAAGCTTCTTGCGGGTTTACATCAACTTTTATTTTGATGTATGACTCCGATAAATGCAAATTGGCAAAACGTATGGCATTGGAAATCAAATTATTCAAAATAATTTCTAAGCGGTTTTTATCACTGTAAAAAATACAGTCTTGTTGAACAGTGATTTCTTTGCGTACCTGCGGTGAGCAGTCGTAATTGGCATAGTTTTCTAGAATTTGCTCGACAAATGCCTGAAAATCAACCATATCCGGCTCAATTTCCATCCGGTTGTTGCGTGAGTAGTCGATGATTTCGTGGATAAAATGATTGAGCTTACCAACAGTTTTTTCTTGTAAATTGAGGTATTTTCGGATTTGCTCAATATTGTTTTCATCTTTTGCCAAATTGAGCAAGCCCATCAGAGAAGTAACCGGGGCGCGCAAGTCGTGGGCGGCACTATAGACAAATCTATCGAGTTCTTGATTGGTTTTGCGCAGGCTTTCAATCAAATAATGGTTTTCAGCTTTGAGGTAATGGTATTCCAGAGCATTGTCGATGGTTTCTTTGAGTTCATCTTTGCGCCAGGGTTTGGTAACATAGCGAAAAACCCGCCCTTTGTTGATTGCTTGAATGATGGCTTCTACATCGCTGAAGCCGGTCAAGATAATTCGGGTAACATCGGGGTATTTGTCCACAATCCGCTCCAAAAACTCTACCCCAGTCATATTGGGCATACGCTGGTCGGTAATAACCAAGTGAATTGGGTTATTTTCCATAATCTCGATGCCTTCTTGTGCCGATTTAGCTACATAGATTTGGTATTCTTTGCGAAAAACGGCTTTAAAACTCGTGAGGTTTTTTTCTTCATCATCGATATACAAAATGGTATTTATGGTATTATCACCGTTGGACATATTTCAATAGTTAATAAATATAATTATTAAGAGCACCGAAGTTTTTATCAAATCAGTTGTAAAATTACCCTCGAAAATTAATACATTCTATGTTGAAATTCAATGATTTGCGTAGATTAGTTAGCAATATTTATCATTATCTATCAAGATATAAACATTTAATAATTTGCAATTAACTGATAATCAAATAGTTATGAAAAATCAAGAATTACATCATTACCTAATTTTCCATTAGTTATGTTTTTAAAGGTGTTGCCTTATTTTGTATCTATGCCTTATATTGAATCATAAAATATCAATTTATGATTGATAAGGCAAATAAATCAAAAATTTACTGCCTTCATCTACTTGAGAAATCACCTCAATTTTGCCGCCAAATTTCTCAATAATTCCTATACTGATAGCCAAGCCCAAGCCTGTACCTTTGCCCACATCTTTGGTAGTAAAAAAAGGTTCAAAAATTCGTTTTTTAATATTTTCGGGTATTCCACCTCCATTATCACTGATTTCAACCACCACCATTCGCGGGGACTCATCAGTGAGCAAGCGAGTTTTGATTTCGATGATTCCTTTTTGACTATGGTATTTGGCTTTAATTGCATCAATGGCATTTGCTAGAATATTGACAAAAACTTGATTCAGTTTGCCGGTGAGGGCTTTTACGACAATAGGCTGGTTATATTCCCGATGTACCTCACATATATACTTATACTCATTCAATAGCATTACCAGCGACATATCCAGCACTTCTTGCAGGTTTACGTCTTCTAGTTCATCACCTTCTAAGCGGGAAAAAGAACGCAAACCACGCACAATTTCGGCGGTTTGCATAGCTCCGGAGCTGATATTTTCTATTAAACTATGCGCATCATTTATCAAATTTTGGTAGTCGAGCTTGCGTTTCAAGAAGGTAATTTCGGCAAGTTTTTGATTTACATTGGTGGCATTGATTTCATCAAATTTTTCTAAAATATGCAGTAAATCTTCAAAAATAATTTCCAAGCCCTCGCAACTTGTACTCATATAATTGACGGGATTGTTGAGTTCGTGGGCTATACCGGCAACCAGTACGCCCAAAGAAGCCATTTTTTCGGCTTGAACGAGTTGTTCTTGGGTCTGGCGGAGTTCTTGAACAGTTCGGCGCAATTCCTTTTTTTGGTTGTAAAGCATCAAGTTTTTGCGCTCAATTTTTTCGTTTACTTCTCTTTGAAACTTGAGCAGGTTTTCCAATTGCGTCTTGGTGTGTTCCAAGTTTTCGTTGATAGTTGCCAATTCTTCCGAATTTTGGCGCAGTTCTTCTTCGGAGGCTTTGAGGGCTTCGTTGGAGTCTTGCAATTCCATCTCAAATTTTTTGCTGGAGGTTATATCATATAAGGTGGCAAAAGTTACTTGTTTGTCTCGATAATTAATCAAAATAGTACTCATATCCATCCAGCCCACCCTGCCGGTTTTGGTGATGGTTTTGAATTGATAGCGATTGATAGGGTTTTTGTGGCGGCTATTTCTGACTTCTACTTGCCAGCTACCGTCCGATAAGTCGGGGTGAATTATATCAGCAATTGAGATGTTTTTCAATTCTTCTATCGAGTATTCAAACATTTCGCAAAAGCGAGGATTGGCATAAATCATACTTTGCCAATCATAAATACATATAGCGGCAAGGTTGCGCTCCACCAAGAGTCGGAAAGTCTCTTCACTTTCGGCTAGGGCTTTCTCATTGCGTTTGCGTTTGTCGATGTCAATAATACCACCAATCATTCGGGTAGCCCGCCCCACTGCATTTTTTTTGACGACTTTGGCATAAGTTGAAAACCATTTATATTGACCGCTTTTGACGCGCATTTGGTATTGAGTCTTGTAATAATCCAACTCACCCGACAAACATTGCAATTCGAGATTTATCATACGTTCACGGTCATCGGGATGAAGGCTGTCCACCCAAAATTTAAAAGTCAAATCTACTTCATTGGGTTGGTAGCCCAAGATATGAAAGTAAGTATCGGAATGATAATAAGTATGTTGCTCTAGACTCCAATCCCAAATGCCCTCTTTGGCGGTTTCAAGTGCCAAAATTAGGCGCATTTCATTCTCTTGCAGTTGTTCTTGGTTCTTTTTATGCTTGTCAATATCGGTTACAATTCCGACAATTTTTTCCCAATTACCCTCAGCATCTTTGCCCACGTGAAAGCCCCGCGTAAGAAACCATTTGTAGCCGTCATTTTTGGTAAGCATTCGGTACTCTACATCGTATTCGGGCAAGTCATTGAGCATAAATCGGGCTTGCGACTCGGTAGCTATGGGTCGGTCGGCGGGGTGAACCAAGCCTACCCAATGGTCATAGCTCGGTACAAACTCATTGTTTTCATAACCTAGTATTTTAAAATACTCGGGGCTGTAGTAAGTTTCATCAGTGAGCCGATTCCAATACCAATAGCCCTGCCGCAAGTTTTGAAAAATCACACCCATCTGGAGGTTGAGTTCTTGCAGCTCTGATTCGCTTTTGAGGCATCTTTGTCGCCAATACTCGACTTCCTCTCGATTATCGACAGTATTATATAGGGAGTTAGATTGGGGAGTATGCTGCATATTTTGACTAGGGAAACAAAAACTAAGTTGCTCCGATGTTTATACTATCGGATATTTAAGCAATTTGTTTAAAAAAACACTAATGAGTAGTTGTTAATGATTGATAAAAACACTTAAACATCTTGATTCAATGATTTTTTAGGGAGATTTGTAAATACCTGATAATCAGTATTTTATATTTTTCGTGTAGTTTGAAGTAGTAGGTTGTTAAAATTTTTCTCTACAAATATAATAAAAAATATTTTTTCCAAAGCCAAACCGAATATTTATTGGAAATTATACAAATAAGACAAATATTTTTGCCCTAAAAATACATTTTCCATAACATAATTTCATCAATTCTTTGTTTCTTTGCTAAAATAATCTGGTAAACCCTTTGCTGATAACCCTATCATCATCTATTGATAACCAAGAGTTCATATTGCTTTATAGCTTATCACTTACATTTATTTTTTTGCTTTTCAGGAACAATACAAAGGGTGTGATTTCGGTATGCCGCATAAGTACAATTCTTGGCATTAAAAGCGGTGAGGGCATCAGATAAACTTAAGAGCTAAATAATTTACAGCATACTAAAATCACACCCAATACAAAAGTGATAAACTTGGCAGATCGCCCCCCGCGAATAAATACTTGAGGTAAAATAATGATTTTTTTAACAATTATTTTTTTGCCTAAAAAAACAAATATTTTGTTTTAATATAGTAATTTGCCAAACAAAATATGGATTAATTATAGAAATCAAATTGTATGGCAAACCTAAACTTAGACGCAAAAAAGAAAAATACTTACGATGCCATTGTAGTCGGTTCGGGACTTACCGGCGGCTGGGCAGCCAAAGAACTCACCCAAAAAGGGCTAAAAGTATTGATGCTTGAGCGAGGCAAACCGCTTGAGCATATCAAAGATTATGATACCGCAATGAAACACCCTTGGGAGTTCTTGCATCGCGGCAGACCCACCCAATCCCAAATCCAAACCCACCAATTTGTATCGCGCGATTACCCATATTCTGAACGCACAGAAAAATATTGGTTTGATGATGCTGACGCACCTTATACCGAAGCCAAACGCTTTGATTGGTTTAGACCTGATATTGTCGGTGGCAAATCAATTATGTGGGGGCGGCAATCGTATCGTTGGAGCGATTTGGATTTTGAAGCCAACTTGAAAGATGGCACTGCCATTGACTGGCCAATTCGCTACGCCGATATTGCCCCTTGGTATAGCTATGTGGAAAAATGGGTGGGTATCAGTGGCGAAGCTCTCAATTTGCCCCAGTTGCCCGATAGTGAATTTTTGCCCCCGATGGCTCTCAATTGTGTAGAACAAGAAGTGAGAAAGCGGATTGAAAAAAACTTCCCCGGGCGAGTTATGACCATTGGGCGGGTAGCCAACCTTACCCAAAATCACAACGGACGCAACGCCTGTTTGTATCGCAATATGTGTGAGCGGGGCTGTCCGTATGGCGCGTATTTTAGCACCCAATCCTCTACCCTACCGGCGGCATTGGCTACGCATCGCCTTACCTTGCGCCCCCACTCCATTGTATCCTCAATAATGTATGATGAAAAATCGGGCAAAGCCACCGGCGTAAAAGTGATTGATAGCCAAACCAACGAAGAAATTGAATACTATGCCAAAGTGGTATTTTTGTGTGCTTCGGCGGTTAGTTCGACATTTATTTTGATGAACTCAAAATCAAATCGTTTTCCCAATGGCTTGGGCAATGATAGCGGTGAATTGGGGCACAATATGATGGACCATCATTTCAAATGCGGAGCCGAAGGGGAGGCTGAAGGTTTTGACGATAAATACTATTTCGGTCGCCGCCCCAATGGAATTTATATCCCACGTTATCGCAACTTGAGCAGTCAAGCACAACGCAATTATCTGCGCGGTTTTGGCTATCAAGGCGGAGCAAGTCGCCAAGGCTGGCAACGCGGAATTGCCGAGTTGGGCTTTGGGGCTGATTTTAAGGAAGAACTCACCAAGCCGGGGCCTTGGCGAATGGGAATTATGGGTTTTGGTGAGTGTTTGCCTTACCACGAAAACAAAATGAGCCTCAATTTGGATAAAAAAGATAAATGGGGCTTGCCAACCATTCATTTTGATGTGGAATTTAAAGCCAATGAAATGGAAATGCGCAAAGATATGATGGCTGATGCCGCCGAAATGCTAGAATCTGCCGGTCTCAAAAATGTAAGAATCTATGACAATGGCACTTATCCGGGCTTGGCAATTCACGAAATGGGTACTGCCCGTATGGGGCGCGATGCCAAAACCAGTATCTTGAATGGGTGGAATCAAGTCCATACCTGCAAAAATGTATTTGTTACCGATGGCGCGTGTATGACTTCGGCTTCGTGTGTCAATCCATCTTTGACTTTTATGGCTCTTACTGCCCGCGCTGCCGATTATGCCGTCAAAGAATTGAAAAAAGGCAATTTGAAATAAGTCATCTAATACAATAGCTCGTACAATTTCTAGTTTCTAGTTCCGAGTTATTTACTAAGCATCTGATAATCAGCTTTTACGTAAAATATTTAAAATAACATAACTATCTGATAATCAATTACTTATAAAAAATGCCCGAAGTCTTTTAGTAATGAATAGTGAATAATTTAGAATGAAATTTTTTAATTACTTGAAAATCCACCAAAGGTGGACACGTCAATGTGTTATCAAAACATATTGTGCGCATTATTTTTTTCTTGTTGCGTAGGAATAAGCAATTAAAAATTAAATAACTAATTGATTATCAATCAATTACATTTAAAAAAATAGTGGTTATTCCATAATCATTATCCTAGTCAAAAAAAAGCTCCACAATTGATTCAAATTGTGGAGCTTTTTTTTGATTGTTTACAATTTATTGCAACGACTTAATGGCTTGAAAAGGGTTTATCAACTTACCGGTTTTGGGCGTATCTTTGGTATCTACGCCGGTTTTGGTCAATATTTTATATGCCTCCTGCGTAGTGAGTGCAGGTTTAAAAGCCTTCATCACGCCCAAAATACCGGCGGTATAAGGCGTAGCCATTGAAGTACCACTATAAGCCGCATACTGGTTTTTGGGAATTGTCGAGAAAATCTCCACCCCCGGCGCAGCAATACCCATCGCCACGTCATTGACAAAATTGGAAAAATCGGCACGAGCCAAATTTTGGTCAATGGCAGAAACCGTAATTACCCCCTTGCAATTGGCGGGTGAGTGATGAATCGCGTTTTCGTTGGAGTTACCGGCGGCTACTACAACAATAGCTCCGGCTTGATTGGCGTAGCGGATAGCTTCTTCGTAGGCGCGTTGTCCGGCATCGGTCGATGGGCCACCCAAAGACATTGAGATTACATCGGCTCCGTTATCTGCGGCTTCAATAATGCCTTGAATGATTTGGTCTTGAGTACCCCAACCTTGGTCGCTCAATACTTTGATGCTGGTGATTTCAGTAAATTCACCATTCATATTCAAGGAGGCTATACCCAAGCCATTGTTCGATACTGCCGAAGCTATACCGGCGCAGTGTGTACCGTGGCTTTGCTTGTCGCGGTCATATTTCTTTTTGGTTGATTTGTAATTGCCTTTTATATCTTCGTGTTCACTATCTACACCGGTATCTAAAATGGCAATTTTGGCTTTCTTTTGTGGTTTTAAGCCATTGGTTTTCAGGTAGTTATAATATTCCGAAACATTCATTGCTTCAAAAGCCCACATTTTCCCGAGGTGTGGGTCATTGATGCCATAATCTTTGCGATTGGGGCGTGCAGTTTGGGCATTGGATTCCAAAGGGCTGAGGCTAATCACTTCGTTTTGTTCCACCCAATCAATAGCTCCGGTAGCTTCCAAAGTTTTGATTACTTTTTCAAGGTCGGTATTTTCAGGAATATCCAATACATAGTATTCTTCCAAATCAGAATAATCCAAGTGTTTGATGTCCGAAAATGCTTGACGGATTTGCCCACCCAAAGGCTTGACTGCCGCCTCGATGAGCGCGAGTTGGGCGGGGTTTTTTATGTCAAACAACAGCTCGCCATTGGGAGCAAGGCGATTGCGACGGGTATCTTCTTGCATAAAAGGCAAATTGTTGCCAAAATATTTTTGGGTGGCTTGGGGGATAAAATTGGAGTACAAGAAATAACCGCCTACGCCTACACCTACCGCCGTAATAAAATAACCACGCGTGCTTTTGAGGTTATTTGCCAACAAACCCACGACTACTACCGCAATAAAGTCGCGGGGTAGCATCAACAATAGCTTATACAATACACTAAATTTGGTAAAGTACAACACCGAAGCGTACACAACCGTAGCTCCCCAAAAGCTAAGGGTGGGAAGAATGGTGCTATTTTGAGGGTCTCTATACACTCGATAAAACCACCACACTACCGACAACAGCAGACCAATAACTACGTATGGATACAAAAAATCTGGCATAATCAAAATTTTAAATGGATAATTGCCTTAATAACTATAGAAAATGTACTAGCAAAAATTATACAACTCTTTGATAATCAAATCATTAAGTTATTTTATCTAATCAAAACCGATTCATTGAAGCGTTGCGGTTTTTTTTGCGATTACTACTTTAATTATGAACGTAATTTAGGCAAAAACTTTACAAAAAAAATATTTCGGTAAGATTTTTTACTAATTTTTACAATTTCTTGCCGTAAAACTGGCAAAATAGCAGTGATTTTAATCGCTTCTTTATTCTTTTGTAGTTTGCGAAAGCATTATTTGGTAAGTCAGTTTACATTCAGGTTTGTTTGCCAAATATGCCATTGTTTTATCTTGAAATTCTTGATTATTGTCATAGCGGTCATATTTTTTCATTTTTTCATCACAATTTTTACTCAAAACTTTCTCAAATTCATTCATTTTCTGTACGTCTTGCATAATGCGGGCTTGTTCTTCGGGGCTGGCAGTCATCAAAAATTTGGTAAATTTTTCTTGGGCTTCGGTTTCCCCTTTTTCCATAATATCTATCATCAATTGGCTGAGTGCGGGATGCAACTCGCCCATCGCCGTATTGATGCAGTCGCACACCATAATGGCGGCTTCTTCGGCATCGGCATCTAGGCTAGTTTCGGTTTTTGGGGCAGGATTTTTTTTGCTGGTGCTACCTTTGCTTGCCCCGCCGCCCGTAGTTTGCGCTCCAAGCGATAAGCTAAAAACCAAACAGGTAATGAATAGAAGTAGTTTTGTCATTAGAATAAAATAAATTGAATAAGTATTTAAACAAAACGTAAAAAAGCCGATGATGTTTTAAGCAATATTGGTTGAAATTTTTGTTTTAGAATAAAATGTTTGAAAATCGGGCTTTGCTCCACAAATTTTATTTTGTAAACAATTGATACTCAGTAGTTTGATTCTAAATATTAGCGTATTTCAAAATTAATAATTATAAATTGAATATTGTGATAACTAATTGACTGTGTCCGCCTCTGGTGGATTATCCTCCAAAGGCGGACACAGTCAATTACTTATAAAAACTGCCCGAAGTATTGTTAATAATATTTCAAAATATTCACGTTAATTATAATCAATTCCTGATTTTGTACTTGATTTGACAGCAGCAAATTGAATAATCTATTTTTCCTCCTCAAGTTTTTCGGGCATAAAATACATAGCCGGTACCAACAAAAACAAGGCAAACGAAATATAAACCGAAATATACGACCCAAAGGCGGCAATAAAATAACAACTGACTCCAATAAGATTTTTGATAAACATTCGCCGCTTAAATTCATCGGTATAAATGCCGTATAGCATTTTTTTGGCTTCGGCATAGTTTCGTAAAATGGTAAAACTCAAAGAATTCATAAAAAAAATAAGCCCATACACCATATCGGCTTCGGGCAAAAACGGATTCAAACCCATAAAATTGGTAGAAAAAGGTATCAAACTCATCCAAAACAAAAGATGAATATTGAGCCAAAGAAACCCACCGTTGATGTGCCTGATTTGGTGCAAAAGCTGATGATGATTGACCCACATCACCGCCAAAACCAAAAAACTAAACATATAAGCAACGAATTTGGGTAAGAGTAATTTTAAGGCTATCCAAGGCTCTTGCGAAGAAGTATTTTCGGGAATTTTGAGGTCAAAAACCATAATTGTGATAATAATGGCGATAAATCCATCGCTAAAGGCTTCCAAACGATTTTTGCTCATAAAAAAACACGTGTAAATGGATTGTTTAATCAAAATAATTACTTTCCATAAACCACAAATTTTTCAAAATGTTATGACCCGGCTAAGTTTAAGCCGGCGTTTCATCGAGTCAATATCTTCAACAAAATTTTCAGATATTCACCGCTTTTTCAAGGATTTACCGAGGCAACACACAGCTTTTGTCAAAAAATGAGCAATTACCAGCAGCCCCTCAAGTAATTTTTATTAATTTCTGAAAATTTATAACTGCCTATGGAATTACAAATTATATAATCACTTGATTACCAGCCAGAGGCAAATACAGTCAATTAGTTATATCTTATTGATTATCAATGACTTATAAAAATTATATCAAATAAATCATTTTTTTTCTTTTCTCTGGCTTTAATTTTGTTTACTTTTAGTTTAAAATGCACCAATCAATGAAACATTTATTGATTTTAGTTTTAAATCTTATCTTTTTTTCCCTTGTGTCTGCCCAAAATCAGGCACAAATAGATATTCTTTTGTCCAAACTCAAAACTATCAAAGACACAGCTCGTACCAAAGTTTTGAATGATTTAAGCTTCGAATACCACACGCTCGAACCTGTCAAAGCCATTGAATACAGCACTCAAGCCCTAGAATTATCGCAATCCTTGAGCTACACCAGTGGCACTGCCCATAGCTTGTGGCATTTGGGACTGGCATATCAAAGCAACCTAGACTATATTCAAGCCCAAAAATATTTTTACTTAGCATTGGCATTGGAAGAAAAACTCAACGACCCCTTGGGCGTAGCCCGTTGTTTGAATAGCATTGGCGATGTGTATAAGTCGCGCAAATCTTACAAAGAAGCCATCAAAAAATACAAACGTGCCGTCGAGATTTTTGAAGAATTGGGTGAGCGCAAAGGTACAATCGATGTATTGAGCAATATTGCCGAAGTATATCACAGCTTGGCAAAGTATGATAACGCCCTCAATTTTGCTACCAAAAGCCTTGACTTGGCACGAGTTATGGGTACTACCGAAGGAGTAGAACAAGCCAGCCTGATTTTGTCGGAAGCGTATGCCAAAGTTGGCAAATACCAAGAAGCCTACGACTACCACTTGTTGCACATTCGCTTGCGCGACAGCACACTCAATGTCCAAAAACGCAAAGAAATCAATCGGATTGAAGATAGATTTGCCAAAGAAAAACGCGACTACGAAGAAAGAATTCGCAACGAAAAAGCCAAAGAAGAAGCCAAACAAGCCCAAATTCGCCGCGACAATATCCAATATGCTATGATTGGAATTATATTTATTGCTTTATTTGGCGGAATATTTTTTATTGGCAGGTTTGACATTCCCCAGGCATACGTTGAGAGTGTGATTTTTATTACTTTGTTGCTGATGTTCCGCTTTTTTCAAGTATTGTTGATGCCTTTTGCCGACAATTACTCCGAAGGCTCACCTCTGGTGATGCTGTTGGCAAATGTAGGCTTGGCACTGTTGTTTATGCCGGTGCACGGACTTTTGGAACGCCGCCTCAAGAAAAAAGTATTTGAAGAAACGCCCCAAACCGAAAAACTCAAGGTGCGCCCGTATTTGCAGGAGCGTTGGAAAAAATTTATCGGCATCAAAAACAAAGCTGAAACCAAAGAATAACCCTTGTTTTTTTTGCTTCAAAATGAAAAACAAAGCTATACAGTGGATTTTTACTCTTTTTTTCTGGAGTATAATTGCCTGTACAAATTCAGATAAAAAATTGGACACTCATCAACTGAATGAGCAATCCAATCCGGTTGTTTATTTTGAAATACCGGTTACCAACCTAGACCGAGCCGTAAAGTTTTATACAAATGTCTTTCATTTTGACTTTGATAAAGTTGTCATTGATAAAAACGAAATGGCATTATTCCCTTTTGTAGATAAAAACCGAGGAATTTCGGGAGCTTTGGCAAAGGGTGAAATCTACAAACCTACCAAAGACGGAGTTTTGATTTATTTTAAAACCCAAAACATCGACAAAACTTTAAAACTGGCTGTGGATAATGGGGCAAAAATTCTCTATCCCAAAACTTCCAATGGTGATTTGGGCTTGGTAGCCGAATTTGAAGATAGTGAAGGCAACCGAATTGCCTTGCATCAAGCCCCTAGGTAAATGGGCTAAATTGCCAGAGGTATCTGCAATTTGTGTTTTTCTGTGTTTGCGATGTGCCTAGGTGGCTCAAAAAAAGAAAGTATCAACTTCAATAGTGCCGAGTTTCTAGTTTCTAGTTTCTAATTCCGAGTTGCTTATTAAGTATTTGATTATCAGCTAGTTACATAAAAAACTTAAAGTATCATAACCAATAGTTCGGACAGTTTCTAGTTTTTAGTTTCTAGTTATTTGCTAAGTGCTTGATTATCAGCTAGTTATAAAAAATATTTGAAATAACATAACTAACTGATAATCAAGTACTTATAAAAAATATCCGAAGTATTGTTAAAAATAGATAAAAAAATGTAAGCGCATAAATTGCTGATAATCAATGTTTTATATTATTTTATTTGAAAATAAAAATTAAAACGCTCACTTATCACTTCCTAATTCCCAACTTCCAATTCCTTTGCCGCCGCGATGAGCTTTACTTCTTCGCTTTGCCAATAAATATCTGCCGGAGTTTGCCTATTTTCATAAAAATCAGCGTTTTGAATCTGGGCATACAATTCATTTATATCGGGCAAATGCTGGAAATTGAGAAAATTAGCGGCACAAAAAGCATAATTTTTAAAAAAATCTTCCCAAGTCGGGTTCGCACTCACCAGCATCGGCAGGCGAAAATGTAAATATTCAAAAAATTTGGTGGGTATGCGTTGCGCAAAGCATTTGTTGGGGCGATACGGCAAAATCGCCATATCAGCCTTCGCCAACTCTGCCAAAATGTGAGCGTGGCTCACCGGTTTTTCACCGCCAATTAAGGTAATAAACGGTTGATTATCAATTAATTGTCTTATTTTGACTAAATCTGACTGCTTGGCACAATAGCCAATAATGGTCAAATTGATTTGGGTATCAATCTCATACAATTTTTTGATTAAATCAATGGCTTCAAAAACTCCATAATCAGCCGAGATAGTACCTGACAAAATAAAATTTTTAATTTTAGTTTTTGATTTTCTTGTAAATACTTGATTATCAGTATTTTGTGAAAATTTATTTTCCAAAATACAATATTTTATTTGGTTATTTGGCTTTTCTTTATTTTGCCCGATAAAGGGTAACTCTTGGGCATAGCATTTTTCGGCTAACCAATATTGGTCTATCCAAAGGCTCGCCAGCCACTCCCAACTCCTGAGCATATAAGCCAACAAATGACGAATAACCGGCGGAAAAACTTGAGTATAAATCAGGTTGTTGAAATAATTTTCTTGGACATCATACACCAGTTTTTTGCCAAAAAACCATTTATACAATAAAGCTGCCGGAATCAGCTCAAAAGTGCTGATTATCAATACATTAGGCTTTATTTTGCGCAGTGTTCGAAACAATAAAATATTTGCAAAACATCTGTTTAAATCCAATCTTTTGAAATTATAAATTGGATAAAAACTGAGATTGTCAAGGGCGGGCATCGGCATATCTCGCGCGGCAAAAGCCACAATATGAATGTGGGTTTGGGCAAAATGCTTTGCCAAACTCAAGCCGATTTTTTCGTACATTCGGGGGTCATTGACCGGCTTCAAAACCGAAGCTATGACAATATTGGCTTTCAATTCAATTGATAAGTTTATGATTTGGAAAATTGCTAATTTGTTGATATAATTAAACTCATTAAACTGCCCCGACAATGAAATTTATTCGCATATTTATTATTTTTCCTTTGCTTTTGTATGGTATCTACACCTTTTGGAGTCGGGCTGACCGTGCCGCCCCCGAACTCAACTTAGACCTGCAAATCAAAGAAATCAAAAGTATTGGCAAAGATAACAAAAAAGGCAATGTAGTGGGTATTCAGCCATTTATGTATCCGATTGACTATGCCTCCGAAGCAAATTTTTATACCAAAATGGACGCTTACTTTTACGAAGCCCAAAAACAGCGTTTTTTGGATAGCAATACTGTGGTTCTTTTACCCGAATATTTGGCAACTTGGCTAGTGGTGGCACACGAAAAACAAGCAATTTACTTCCAAACCCGCCTCGAGGAAGCTATGATGTTGATGTTGTTGAGCAATATCAGCAGTTTTTGGCAAATCGAGGTTCCTGAAACCGTCCGCGAAACCATACCCTACAGCCTTTTTGTGATGAAAGCCCCCCAAATGGCGCAAATTTATCAAAATGTATTTAGCCTATTAGCCCAAAAATACGGCGTAACCATTATTGCCGGGTCAATTCTTTTGCCGGAGCCTAGCCTTGTCAATGACCGCCTGCAAGTTGCCAAAGGCAATTTGTATAACATCTCTCTTATTTTTAAACCCAATGGCAAGCCCTATCCGCAAATTGTCAAAAAAGCCTTTCCGATAGCTCAAGAACAGCCTTTTTTGAGTCGTTGTATGCCCCAAGAAATCCCTGCTTTTGATTTGCCTATCGGCAAAACCGGCGTACTGATTTGTGCCGATTCTTGGTTTGGTGATGCCTATCAAACCCTTCAAAATCAACAAGTTAGCTTTGTAGCCGTTCCCTCTTTTGTGTCGGGTAATGAGGCTTGGAGCAAAACTTGGCAAGGCTACAGTGGCTTTGCCAGCCCCACCGAAACCACGCCCGACATCAATCGCATTACCGAAGAACAGGCTTGGCTCAAATACGCGATGGCTGGCAAACTCGAGCAATACAATCTCAAAAATGGCTTCAATGTATTTTTACGAGGCAACTTGTGGGATTTAGGCTCTGATGGTTATTCAATTGTTGTCAAAGATGGCAAATTGGAAGCTGGTAGCAAAGTAAACGGCGCAAGTTTGATTTGTTTTTGGTTGTAAATAATTGATGATCGATGATTTATAAGATAAATAGCAGAACGACATTGATAGTTAATATATATTAGCAATACTTCGGACAGTTTCGGATTTTTAGTTTTGATTTGTTCTAAGTACTTGCTAATCAGGTAGTTACAAGAAATATTTGAAATAACATAACTAGCTGATAATCAATCACTTATAAAAAACACCTGAAGCATTGATTAAATTTGTGTTTTTTAATAATGCTTTAAAATATGGTTATTAGCCAGCTTATTTATAAAGCAAATGATCTTCAAATACAATCTGGCGCATCACTTGGGTCTGTTCGGGGGTGGCTATGACCGGAATCCGCTCATCGGAAATAAAAGTAAAAACCGGTATCGATTGTACCAATCGCCCTTCGTACAAATAATTTTTGAGAAAATAGCTTTGCCGTACGCCAATTCGGTGGATTTGGTCAAACATAAAATTGCCCAAACCGTGAAAAATCGGCTTACCTTTATAAAATTCAATTTTTTGAACTTGGTGGGCTTGCGAGCCGTGAACCACATCAGCCCCCATTTCAATCAAATCTCGAGAAATTTTGGCTTGCGTGGCACTCGGCGAGTACGAATCCACTTCATTGAACTGAACGCCTACCCAGACAATATCAATTTTTTGTTGTTTTTTCAAGTTATTGATGGCTTTCAAAGCCTTTTGGCGGTCGTATTTGTTTGCGCCCGATTGATTGGGCGCATTGGCACATTCCCCAATCGGGCAACTTTCGTTGTACCCAATAAAAGCTAATTTTTTTCCATCTTTTAGGCTGATAATCAGGGGTTTATCGGCTTCTTCGGGATTGAGCCCCCCGCCAAAAGTTTGTATTTTATTTTTTTGATACCAGTCCATCGTGAGGCGATAAGGTTCAGCCCCAAAGTCTTTGTTGTGGTTGCCGGTCAGCTCCACAATATCTACACTCAAATCAATCAATGCCTGAAAATCGCGCTCTTTGGTGCAAAAACGATAGCTGGGGTCATATTTCAAATACACACAATTGGGGCTGATACTTACTTCGTTGCTGATATGCACCAAATCGGCATCTCGAAAATAATCAATCACGCCTTTGGTGATAAATTGCGCGCCATTGACATCGGCGGCAAGCCCGGTATTGCGGGTAATAGCCGAACAGCCGGTCAGCATCAGTTTAGTAATTCGTTTTTTAAAATCAAAAGGTTTGTCTTTTTTGAGCCAAAGCGGGTATTTTGCGGCTTGGTCAAAAAACGAAATACTGTCAATTTTGAGGGCTTGAAATTGGCTTGACAAATGATTGATATCGACAATTAAGTAGTTTGTTTTGGCTAAAGGGGCAAATTCGCCAAGTTGTTGAATGGTGGGAATGTTGGCTTCGCAAGTAAACAATTTGGCTACCTGATTTTTGAGTTTAGCCAAAGTGTAAACCTTACCCGCGCAAAAGGCTTTTTTCAATGAATCGGAGCTAATATACTGATTATCAACGCTATAGCCGGTAACGACCAGCAGAGGGCAATCCTCGAGCAATATTTTTGGGGGCAATACTTCGGTCTCGGGCGAGGGCGATTGAGCAAAAGTCAAATAAAAAACCAAAATACCAAAGACAAAAGTGGAAATCAGGAGCAATGAATAAAGAAAAATCTTGCGCATACCAAGAAAATAAATATAGTAATTGTTGGCAAAGGTGCTAAAAAAGTGCCAATGCTCAAGTTTGTATCAAAAAAAAGCCAACTTTGCAGTTGACTTTTTTTATAAACATCTGATAATCAATGGTTTATGAATTAATTTCGTTTTCGACGATTGCGGTCAATGCGAATTACCTTCATCTCAGTTCGCCGGTTCTCTTCATTGGCTTCTTGAGTATTGACTTTCAATTTGCTTTCGCCATAGCCGCGAGGGTTGAGGCGATTGGGAGCAATTCCTTTTTGAACCAAATAAGCCACTGTAGAGTCGGCACGTCTTTGCGAAAGCATTAAATTGTTTTGTTCAGTACCTACAGCATCGGTATGAGACCCCATTTCAACATCAATTTGGGGATTTTTTTGCAAAAAGTCCACAAACTCGTCTAAGATGCGCATTGCATCGGGGCGAATGTCGGCTTTATTGTAATCAAAGTTAATATCAATTTGGCGCACAACGGTATCTACATCTACCACAATTTTTTCCATAATTACCTTGGTTTCAAAAGTGGTGTCAATCTCCACGCGAGGGTCGTCTTTGACTGCATCTTGCGCAATAGACCGCCCAAAAGTTGAATAATCAAACTCATCACGAAAATAATCATCTCCGGCATCTACGGCAATGGCAAAGTTTGCTGGTACTTCCACGCCAAATTTATCCGTTTTACCATCTTCTTTAGTAGTAAAATCATTCAGTTTTTTCTCTTTGTTAAATTTATTTCCGGCAAAGAAATCAATTTTGGCACTACCCAGAGGCACTTCTTTTTTGGTCTTATCGGTCGGGTCTATACCCACCACTTGGATTTTGAGAAAATAACGCAGAATTTTTTTGTCGGGCGTAATATCTCTAAACGAATAAATATCGTCATCGCCCTTGCCACCTTCGCGGTTGGAAGTGAAGTAGCCGGTGGTGTCGGTTTTAAAAATCATTCCAAAATCATCGCTACGCGAGTTCATCGGTGCGCCAAGATTTTGAATCGTTGTAGCACCTTGCTTGCGGACGGCTTTGAACATATCTAAGCCCCCAAAACCCGGATGCCCGTCTGAGGCAAAGTACAATTCGCCTTCGTCCGATACCACCGGAAACAATTCATTGCCCGCAGTATTGATGTCGCGCCCCAAGTTGCGTATATTCACAATTCTTGAACCATTGATATCGGCTTGCCATATATCTACCCCGCCATAACCCCCACCTTTGCGATTGGAGGCAAAATACAGCCGCTTGCCGTCGGGGCGAATGAAGGGGCAAGCCGTCCACACGTTTTCTTTGCTGCCTTTGAGGTTGTCGTTACCGGCTTCTGCCAAGTTGCGGTTGATGTTGATAGGATAGGGCAAAATTTCGGGTTCTGACCAGCCATCATCGGTCTTGCGCGAAATATACAAATCAACCTCTGCCGATTCATTTTTTTTGCCACTGCCACTGCGAGCAAAAATCATAAAACTCCCATCGGGGGCAAAAGTAGGAGAGGTTTCATTGACTCCCTCGAGCATTATTTTTTCATTAAAAGGCTCGGTTACGCCCGAACAATTGTCCCAATCTTGAATTTTGTGCGCGAAGATTCCGGCAAAACTCGCACCTGTACCTTCGTATATACCCGACTTGCGCGTGGAGCTAAACAATATTTTGTCATAATAAATGCTTGGGGCAAACTCGGCGGCATTGGTATTGATGCCCTCACAATTTTTGACCTCATAATAGGTCTTTTTATTAAGCAATTCTTCTACTTTTTTGAAATTTTGCACTTCGTTGCGTGCCTGCCGGATAAACTCGGAATTGCGACCGGTTTTGCTATAGGTTTCAAATTGCTTGCTTGCCTCCTGATACTTGCCATTGGCTTTGAGGGCTTGAGCATAGTAGTAGCGCACCGTATCATTGTTGGAATTGAGGTCAAGTGCGGCTCGATAAAATTTTTCGGCTTCTTGAATCCGATTGGAACGACGATACGACTCACCCAACAGCCGATTGACTTCTTCGGTATTCATACCACCATTTTTCAATTCATTAAGTTGAGCAATGGTTTTGTTGTACTCGGCTTTGTTGAAAGTTTTTTTGACGTTTTTGAGGGGACCGCCACAAGCCCATAGCCCGAGCCAAAGCCCTCCGACAATCCCGATTTTATAAAGACTTGATTTAAGCATAGTTACTAAATTTAAAAGCGTTTTGGATTTTTGAATTTGTAGGTAAATTTAAAGTCATCCAATTCGATTCAAAAGTTTTTAATGATTGATAAAAAACAACAAATATGACAAAAACAAACCATTTAGTTTAATTTACAGGTAATTATTTTTTTGTAAAACATTGATAATCAATGAATTATGACTTAATCATTAATAGCTTTGCACAAGCCAAACCAGTGTAAGCAGTGGCTAGAAGTGGCTATTATATTGCAGGCATTACGTAGTAATTGACCAAAAGGCAGCCTGTTTTATTATTTAAAAGTAAAGCGAAAATCCTTAATTTCAAAGTTTGAGATAGGGGAAACAATATTTTTTTAAATATTATATGAAAAAAATTTATTTTATCCTGATTTTCAATGGCTACCTGTATAGTTTGGAAGCGCAAACTCCTGCCGAGTTGTTCGAGATACATATTTTTGAGCAACAATGGACACAATTCAAATATGATTTGTTTCCCGATTTATACCAAATTTCCGATTACGCGCATTTGCTCGATACCCTCCAAAACTTAGCCATTATACAAAAATTAGATGACTTTATTCAAAAAAACAAATCGCAAATCATTGATTATCAACGAATTAAATTAAAAACTTACACCAATTTCAAAGTTGATTTTGGGGCATATCAACCTGATACGATTCTCACCTCAAGCGAACTTGAAGTATTGCACACTGGAATCAGTCAAGGAAGAGGGCGAGAATATGAAAATTTGCTAAAATTCAAACATATTTCGCCAGCCGAAATGGTTTATTTTTATTTCAATGTATTAATGGGTCGTCGTCTGACTGCCAGCGAAATGGCCAATTTTTATCTGCGAAATTCTATAGCCAATCCTTTGTTTCTCAGCCAATCAATGGGCAACGACAAATGGAAAATCTGGTTTGATGCCTACCAGTTTTTAGTTGAGTTTGAATATGATATAGCCCAAATGCACTGTCGTCCGCTACAAGTTTGGGTTCGGAAAAAATAATAAGTCATTTAAAAAACGACTCTCTATTTCTCATTCCTAGATGCCTAGTATTGAACAGCAATTCCCACTATAGAATTTTTAGACAGATTTTTAATTTTTAGAATTTCAAAAAATGAATTTTTTGATAAAGCCTTGGTTTTCAAGTAATTAAAAAAATTATTCGTTCTATATTGTCCACTATTCATTCCTAAGTTATTTATTATCATTTTCCGCTACCTTGTCGAGTTGTTGTTTATAGCCTCTGATGTCGCGCATAATTTTGCGCAAATCTCGTTTGTTGTTGCTGGGCAGGCGCGTAAGCGAATCTATTTTTTTCTTCAAGTTGTCTTTTATGTTCAGTACAGTTTGTTTTTGTTCGGGACTCTCTACGGTTTTGGACAAAGTGTCGAGGGCTTGCACATTTTTGGTAAACAAGGTCTCGAGGCTGTCCGAACTGATATTTTGGATATTGTCTTCAATGGTACTGTTGTTTTTTTGAATTTCGTACAGCGAAGTAAGTTTATTTTTTTCGGTCTTGAGTACCTCATTCACCCCTTGCAGGCGGCTGTTGTCGCTTAGAGCCGGTAAGCCCAAAAAGCCCACTACTCCAATATTCAACAAGGTAAAAAACATATAAACATACACCACATTCAATATTTCTTTGCGCGGTTTTTTGACTCTTTGCTCTTTTTGAATGATATTGTAGGCTAAAAACATCAGCAAAAACGAAAGTCCCGAAGCCCCGTAGCCCAATATTTTGATGACATCAAAACTAAAATTATCCATAATTATGGTGGAGTAAAAAATAAATGTAATTTGTAATTAATTGATTATCAAGGTATTATATATTTACTTGCTCTAAAAAATCTTATACTTTGGTGTTTATTTCAAACTTTGCCAAACCCTTAAAGACTTTTGATTTTGTTTGTTTCAAAATTAGGTGGTTTTTTTGAATGAACAATAGGCTTCAGTACTTATTTTTCAACTATTCCCAAAACAAATCCTTGATTATCAACTGTTTACGAACCAAATCTTGATACTTAACCTAATTTGAATTAGAAGTTAAAAATAGTTCTCGACATCTTCAAAGAAACTGTTTGGCTTAGGCGCAGTCTAAAGCTACTTACGCGCACAGGCTAGACAGCCTGCGTTACAACTTTCCTGAAAAGTGGTAAAGAACCCTATTGTTTATTCAATACTTCGCAGATATTGCATAACTTATTGACCACGTCCGCCTCTGGTGGATTATCAAGCATTTATAATATTTACAAAACCTCAGCTAACTGCTTGATTTTCAATTATTTAGCTCCTAACCAGAAACTCGGAACTAGAAACCAGAAACTAGAAACCAGAAACTCGGAACTAGAAACTAGAAACCAGAAACTAGAAACCAGAAACCAGAAACCAGAAACTAGAAACCAGAAACTAGAAACCAGAAACCAGAAACTAGAAACCAGAAACCAGAAACTAGAAACCCCACGAATTATTGTTATTGAGATGTAAATTTAAAAAAAGCCAAAATTTTGCTACCTTTGATCAAAAATTACTGCTTTTGAAAAATCAACCTTTAAGCTTACAAAAACCTAAGAAATTTGACCTAAGCGGTTTTTTGCGTTTAGTGCGAATCAACAATTTGCTCATTTTGGCATTTAGTCAATGGATGATTAAGGCTTTTTTAATTGATGATTCCTTGGATATATTGCTTAATTTGCGGGTATTTCCACTGTTTGGACTTATGGGTAGTACGGTTTTGATTGCGGCGGCGGGTTATGTAATCAATGACTATTATGACGTGAAAATCGATACCGTCAACAAACCCCAAGAAGTAATTGTAGGGCGTTTGATTAAGCGGCGAGTGGCGATGTTTTTAAATTTTGCCTTCAATCTCTTGGGTTTGGGCTTGGCTTGGACTTTGGGCTGGTGGATTTTTGGCACTTGTTTGTTGGTGGCATTTATGCTGTGGTGGTATTCCAATCAACTCAAAAGACTGCCTTTGATAGGCAATTTGATGATAGCCGCACTTACGGCAATGGCAGTGCTTTTGTTGGCAATTTATTATACTCAAAATCGAGCTTTGGTTTATTTGTTTGCTTTGTTTGCTTTTTTTATTTCTTTGATTCGAGAGATTGTCAAAGATATGGAAGATGTAAAAGGCGATGCCGTGTTTGGCTGCCGTACTTTGCCTATAGTATGGGGAATTAGCCGTACCAAGCGTGTAATTTATGTTTTTTTTGGGATTTTTGTGGTCATTTTGCTTTCTACTTATCTTACCTTTCCGAGCCGTTTTGCAATGTATTTGTATGGAGTGGTGTTGCCACCTCTGGCTTGGTTTGTTTATCAATTGTACTATGCCGATTCCAAAAAAGATTTTCGCGCTTTAAGTACTTTGTGCAAATTAATTATGGTTCTGGGAGTGTTGAGTATGGTGCTGATTTAGTTAGTTCATAATTTATCAATAAATCCATTGATTTGCTTGATAAAGGGTATGTTATTGTAGAATTATTTATGTTTCCTTAAAACGAAATTATGAGCTAGTAAAAATTACTAAAATTCGATTTTTTAAAAAAAGGAAGGTACATTCCAATATCTAAAATAACGATTGAGCGCACCTCTCGATAAATTTCCGCAAAAAATTTAAAAAGTATAATCCATTGATTATCAGTAAGTTATATTTTAAAAGTTGATTTTTATAATTACTTGATTATCAGGGGGTTAAGGATTAATTATATCGGCAATGAACTTTTTTTACAAACCTTGAAAACAAAAAAACACCGCCCCGATTGGAAGTTAAATCACTGATTATCAAATGATTATACCAATTATTATCAACAATCTAACCACAGATGATTATAAAAAGAGAAATAAATTTTATTAATTTTTTTTGAATAGTTGGATAATTAAAAGTTATCTATAATTTTGTGGCTTAGTTTGTAAATCTCAAAACATTTTGAGCCAAACAAATTGATGTTAAAGAGAGGTGTCCGAGTGGTTGAAGGAGCACGCCTGGAAAGTGTGTATGCGGGAAACCGCATCGAGGGTTCGAATCCCTTCCTCTCTGCAAAACTTTTTTTTGAATCTTTAACTAAATTTTTAATTATAATTTCTTTTAAAATCATATCTTTAAACTCCATTTTGAACTAAAAATTAAACTTATGAAAAAGTTATTCGCTGTACTTGCACTTGTTTTCTGCATCGCTTTTTCTTCGGCTGTGGTAAGCTACGCTCAACAAGAAGAGAAAAAAGAAGAAAAGAAAGAGGAAACTAAAGAAGAGAAAAAAGAAGAGCCTAAAGCCGAAGAAGACACCAAAGTTTCGGACAGTGGCGAAGAGGTAAAAGTAGCCGACCAAACTACTCACCAATTTATCAAACAGAAGTTTATTGAAGGTGGCTGGGAATTTATGACCCCAATCATTGCTTGTTTGATTATCGGTTTGGCGATTGCCCTTGAGCGCGTAATCACGCTCAATCTTGCCTCAACCAATACCAAAAAATTGACCAGCAAAATTGAGGAAGCTCTCAACTCAGGAGGCATTGAAGCCGCCAAAGAAGTAGCCGTAAACACCCGCGGACCCATTGCTTCTATTTTTGCTCAAGGCTTGATGCGAATGGGCGAAGGCGTAGATATGGTTGAAAAATCAATCGTAGCCTATGGTTCAGTAGAAATGAGCAAATTGGAAAAAGGTTTGGTTTGGATTGCCTTGTTTATCGCTATTGCCCCAATGTTGGGTTTCTTTGGAACGGTTGTGGGGATGATTTTTGCATTTGACCAAATCGAAAAAGCTGGGGATATTTCGCCAAACATTGTAGCAGGTGGTATCAAAGTAGCCCTTTTGACCACGGTTGCCGGTTTGATTGTGGCAATGATTTTGCAAATTTTTTACAACTATATCTCTAGCAAAGTGGATTCTATCGTTACCAAAATGGAAGATGCCTCTATTACTCTAGTAGATATGTTGGTGGCTTATGAAAGAAAAGGTGGCAAATAATTATTGACCAATTTTTAATAATTGACTTTAAATCTAAATTTATTATTATTTGGAATATGGAAAAATTAATGAGCAAAATTGGTGCGCCAATTATATTTATTTTAAGTATATTGGCTTTTGGCTTCCCTGTACTGCTGTATTTGATTGGGTCTATTTCGGCAGTTAGTTCCGCAGAGGTGTTCTTACAGACTTCTTATATATTTTTCTTTTTGATTGTGATTTCAATTTTGATTGGGGCAGTAGTCAGTTTTATCACTGATTTTCAATCTTCAGTAAAATCGCTGATTGGTTTAGCAGTTATATTAATATTGTGGGGAATCGCCTATGCGATGTCAAACAATGAAGTAAATAAAGTGTATGAAAAAATGAATGTGGGTGCGGGTTTATCACAACTAACTGAATCAACCCTAATTCTTTCTTACCTTTTATTTGTGATTGTGGCTATCGCCATTGTAGTAACCGAAGTCAAAAACTCTCTAGAATAGTATGAAAAAAAAGAAAAGCGAAGTCCAAGAAATCAATGCCAGCTCGATGGCAGATATAGCTTTCTTGTTGTTGATATTCTTCTTGGTAACAACAACCATCGCTTCTGAAAAGGGATTACCAATCTTACTTCCGCCCAAACGCGAGAAGGACGAACTTACGGAGTTCAAAATGAAAGACCGTAATGTGTTCAAAGTATTGATTAACTCTCGGAATCAGTTGCTGGTAGAAGATGAACCTATGCGTTTGGAAGACTTGCGTAAAGCGGCGATGGATTTTATTGACAATCGTGGCAGAGATAAAGAGTCCTCTGAGAACCCACAAGAAGCGGCGGTTTCTTACAAAAGTGATCGGGGTACTAAGTACTCTATCTATGTAAGAGTGCTAGATGAAATCAAAGCCGCCTATCACGAGTTGCGTGCCAAAAAATTGGGAGTATCTCTCGAAGACTATCTCAAATTTGATGAGAAAGGTGCGATGGACGACCCTAAGTTTCAGAAAAAAGTAAAGATATTTGCCCAAGAAATGGGCTATTCTATTTCGCAAGAAACTATGAAAAAATATTTGAATTTCAATGCTGAAAAAGCCGGTAAAGAAGGTAAAGGCAAAGAAGTAAGAGCCTATCAAAAAGCACGCGGCTCAGGTAAAGAACTATTTGTAGAAAAGTATTACGACGTAAATCGTGAATACCCTTTGCGTATTTCAGAAGCTGAACCAACCAAAATCATCGTGTTTATGTTGTTGTTTTTCTTTATGGTAACAACCAAAATGCGTGAAACTGATATGCTCGTAAATGTAGCCCTGCCTAGTGCTTCACAATTGCAAAAAATTGAGAACAAATCGGCAGTAAGTTATATCTATGTAGGACCTCCTAAACAACCTGGTAAATTTGGTAAAGAACCGCGTATTCAAGTCAATGACGTATTTGTGGTTCCCGCCGATATTCCACAGTTTATTTCCGAAGAACGAACTAAATTACGTGAAGATCAAAAGAACGATATGGTGGTATCACTTAAAGTGGATCGTGCGGCCAAAGTAGGTCTGGTAACTGATGTAAAACTCCAATTGCGCGAAGCGGACGCTCGGCAAATCAACTACGCCGCCGTTGGAGGTAAAAAATAAACATTTGTATAATTGTTATATGCTCAAAGCCTTCCCTACAAGGAAGGCTTTTTTGTTAAATGTCTGATAATCAATGGTTTATATTTATGGACATACTCGCTGAACTTCGTACGCAAATTGATGAAATCGACGACCAAATCATCGATTTATTGGCAAAAAGAATGGAAGTAGTCAAAAAAGTTGGAGAATTTAAGAAGCAAAACAATGCCATTATTTACCGTCCCGAACGCGAAAAACACATTCTTGACCGTCTCGAGCTTCGTAGCCAAGATACTTTGTTGAATCGCTTGGCAATTGATGCCGTTTTTATGGAGATTTTTGCGATTAGTCGCAACTTTGAATTACCCGAAAGAGTGGCTTATTTGGGTCCCGAGGGGAGTTTTACTCATCAAGCCGCCGAAAGCCGCTTTGGTTTTATGAGTGATTACATTCCTTTAAAAAATATTCGCGCAGTATTTGAAAGTGTGGTTACTGAGCGGGCTAGGTTTGGCGTAGTGCCAATTGAAAACAACCAAGAAGGATTTGTGCGCGAAACGATTGACTTTTTGAATGAAATGAATGTCAAAATCGTTGCTGAGATTCTACTGCCTGTCCACCATACTTTTGTGAGCCAATGCGATAAATTAAGCGATATTAAGTTTATCTATTCCAAAGATATAGCTTTCAAACAATGTCGCAATTTTTTGGCTGATTATTTCAAAGACGGCAGCACCGAGTTTGTACCCATAGAATCCACTTCGCGCGCCGCCAAACTAGCCGCCGAAGAACCCGCAAGCGCAGCGATTTGCTCGAGTGTAGCCGCCAAAATCTATCGAGTACCGATTTTGTTTGAAAATATTGAAGATAGCTCACACAATCGTACACGTTTTTTGATTATTAGCAAAGAATTTAGCAGTCAGGCAAGTGGCAATGACAAAACAACTATCATTGTAAAACTACCCGATGCCCCGGGTAGCTTGGCTAATTTTCTCCAAGACTTTAATATCCGCGGGATTAACTTGAATAAAATTGAAAGCCGCCCTTCGCGCGAAGACGAACATTTTAAAAATTGGTTTTATATTGAGTTAAATGGGCATTACCAAGACCCTGAACTCCAAGAAGTATTCAAGGTACACGAAGATAAAATTCGTATTTTGGGCAGTTGTGTAAAATTGGCTTAGACGGCTAAAGGACAGCAATTCCCACTGTATAAATTTTAAACGAATGTTTGATTTTTTAGAATATAGGCTTTCTGTAACTAATTGATAATGAGGTGATTATAAATACACTTTTTTTACAACTTTCTTTTTTCTTGATAAAAAAGAAACAACGAAACCAAGCA
>JALONJ010000285.1 GCA_025455045.1 Microscillaceae bacterium
GCGGGTGCGCTTCCCTAGCGTGGGGTTTGCAAACCCCACGCTAGGGAAGCGCACCCGCAAATGGGTCTCTCCCTGTCGGCTTCCATCCGGCGCGCGGGAGCAAATAATGTAAGTAGTTGATAATCAATTATTTACAAAAAAATAAAAAAAACGCTAAACATATAACAAAAATGCACAAGTTGAACCTCAAAAACCCACTGGTATTTTTTGATTTAGAAACTACCGGAATCAACATTTCGCAAGATAGAATTGTAGAATTGTCGTTTGTCAAAGCCCAACTAAATGGTGAATTGGAAATCAAAACCCGCAAAATAAACCCCGAAATGCCAATTCCTGTAGAGTCAAGTTTGATTCACGGTATTTATGATGAAGATGTAAAAGATGCGCCCACTTTCAAAAGTATAGCCAAATCTCTGGCGCAATTTTTAGAAGGTTGCGACTTGGCGGGCTTCAATATCTTGCGCTTTGATGTGCCGATGTTGGTGGAGGAGTTTTTGCGCGCCGGCGTAGATTTTCAGATTGCCAACCGCAAGCTGATAGATGCCCAAAGAATTTTTCATATGATGGAACCCCGCAATTTGACGGCGGCTTACAAATTTTATTGCGGTAAAGAACTCGAAGATGCCCACAGTGCCGAAGCCGACACAATGGCTACCTATCACGTATTAAATGCCCAAGTAGAACGCTACGAAAACGTACAAATCAAAGACGAAAACGGCAATTTGATTAACCCTATCAAAAATGATATGTCAGTTTTGCACGACCTGACTGCTTCCAAAATAGTCGACCTCGCCGGACGAATGACCTACAATCACGAAGGCGTGATTATTTTCAACTTTGGCAAACACAAAAATCGCCCCGTAGAAGAAGTATTTAAAATCGAACCTACTTATTATGATTGGATGCTCAAAGGCGATTTTCCTTTGGATACCAAACGCAAACTGACCGAAATCAAACTAAATAGCTCACGCTTAAAACGCTAAAATTGAGATAAAAACTTTTTGCCCGCCCGCGAGAAAACAAACTCAATGCAATAAAAAAGCGAATGGAAAATTGATTCCATTCGCTTTTTTTATAAAGCCTTGATTATCAAGTAATTAAGCAATTGTAATTTCATTTGCCAAATATACATCTTGAATGGCTTGCAAAATCTTTGCCCCTTCGTTCATTGGGCGTTGGAAAGCCTTGCGACCCGAAATCAAGCCCATACCACCGGCACGTTTGTTTACAACGGCAGTTTTGACCGCTTCGGCTAAGTCTGACTCGCCCGAGGAAGCTCCACCCGAATTGATGAGTCCGGCACGTCCCATATAGCAGTTGGCTACTTGGTAGCGGCAAAGGTCAATCGGATGTTCAGAAGTAAGTTCAGTATAGATTCTTTCATCTAATTTACCGTAGCTCGACCCGCCGGTATTCAATACTTTATAACCGCCATTGGTTTCGGGCAGTTTTTGTTTGATGATGTCGGCTTGAATGGTTACGCCTAAGTGGTTGGCTTGTCCGGTCAAGTCCGCCGAAACGTGGTAATCCACGCCGTCTTTTTTGAAAGCATTGTTGCGCGTATAACACCACAAGATAGTAGCCATTCCTAGGCTATGGGCTTCTTCAAACGCGCGGGCAACCTCGACAATTTCGCGGGTGGCATCATCCGAACCAAAGTAAATGGTAGCCCCTACCGCTACTGCGCCCAAATTCCAAGCATCGCGCACGGTTCCAAACATAATTTGCTCAGATTTATTAGGATAGGTCAATAATTCATTGTGATTGATTTTGACAATAAACGGAATTTTGTGCGCGTACTTGCGCGAGTTCATTGCCAACACGCCATAAGTAGTAGCTACGGCATTGCATCCGCCCTCGAGGGCAAGTTTGATGATATTTTCGGGGTCAAAATAAATCGGATTCTTGGCAAACGAAGCACCGGCACTATGCTCAATGCCTTGGTCAATTGGCAAAATAGATAAATAACCGGTTTTGCCTAAGCGTCCATTGTCGAAAAGCATTTGTAAACTCCGCAAAACTTGAGGTGAGCGATTGCTCTGCGCAAAAACTCTGTCCACAAAATCAGTTCCGGGCAAGTGAATGAGGTCTTTGTTGATGGTTTTGCTTTGGTGGTTGAGTAGTGAGTCGGCATCTTTGCCGAGTAGCTCTACTATTTGATTGTAAGTCATCGTTGCAATTATTAGAGGGTTATGTTCAGCTTAATGAAGGGCAAATATAAGGCTTAGTTGGGGAAATTTGTTGAGAATTATCATTTTCCGCCGGTTTTTTTCGTTTTTGTGATTGCATTAGCTCTGCCAATGGCTAGTCTTTTGGTATTAATTATCTGATTATCAATGATTTAGTTGTTTTAATTTTTATTTATCAAAATTGATTGGGAATAAAAAATAATCGAGTTATCGGTTAAGCAATCGGTTTACTATCTTCATCCGCCCAAGATGCGTTAAGAATCTAAAACCTTGATTATCAATAATTTCCAACACGTTAGCTAACTTACAGCTTTGTCTATAAATTTTTACCCCAGTTAATTTTTATTGCAAATACTTGATAACCAGATATTTACAAAACTATTTTCTGGATTTGCTATACTATTCCCAATTTTTACTATTTTTGTAAAAACAACAAGCCAAAACAAAATATTTTCGCCTGAGTGAGATAATTCTACCTAATATATACCTCAAATACCTTAGCAGTTAATTTAATACATTTTCATAACTAATTGATTATCAAGTAGTTATGAATTTTTCAATTCATTGATAAAATCATTGGCTTTGTAAAATATGAAATCAACTTTTGAAAATAAATTTTACGTTTTACTAATCGGTATATGCCTGATTAGCAGCAATTTACGGGCGCAATTTGCCCAAAACTCGGTCTTGCGCGAAGGAGTTTGGTACAAAATTGGCATTGTCAATTCGGGCATTTATCGCCTAGATGCCGGTTTTTTGCGACAAGCCGGCGTAAATGTAGGAACTATCAATCCGCAAAATATTCGTCTATACGGCAATGGTGGGGGTATGTTGCCCCAAGCCAACCAAACCCCCAGAATAGATGATTTGCAAGAAAATGCTATCTGGGTTCAAGGCGAGGCAGATGGGCAATTCAATGAGCAAGATTTTGTTCTTTTTTATGCCGAAAGTGCCGATAAATGGACGCTAAATCCAAACACTCAACTTTTTGAACATCAAAAAAACTTATATGCCGATACTACTTATTATTATCTCACTGTGGGCAATTCGGCAGGTTTGCGGGTGCAAAATGAGGCAAGTGCGGCGGGGGCGAGCCTTACTTTGGAGACCTTTGATGCTTATACTTTTTATGAAAGGGAGATTAATAACATTCTCAGGTCGGGGCGCGAATGGTACGGCGAGCAATTTGGTTTTCAAAACGAGCAAAGGTTTAATTTGAATGTGCAGGGTATAGTCGCCAACTCGACCTTAAAATTGAGTACGGCTTTGATGTCTAAGGATTTCAATGGCTCCAATTATCAAGTGGCTATCAATTCCACTACTTTGGGCAATGTAAATATTGAGGCGGTAGGCAGTGGCACTTATGACCTCAAAGGCGAAAATGGATTCGAGACGTTTGCCTTCAATGCCACTACATTTGCCAATGCCGAAACCTTGCCGATAACTTTGCGCTATAATTCGCTTTCGGGAACGGGCATTGGTTATTTGAATTTTTTGCGGGTCAATTTTCAAAAAAGTTTGAAATTATACAACACTCCTACTACTTTTCGTGCTTTGGCTAGTGTAGGCAAGGGAGTGGTCAATTATCGCATTGGCGAAGCCAACAGCAATGTATTGATTTGGAATATCACCCAAATCAATCAAATCAAAAATCAAATATACCAACTCAACGGCAACCAAGCCGTTTTTGGGGCAAATGCTTTTAATTTGCAAGAATTTATAGTATTTCAACCCAATCAAGCCCAAACGCCACCCACTATTCGAGGTATTTCTAATCAAAATCTCCACGCTTTGGCTACGCCGGATTTATTGATTGTAACCGCCCCAATTTTTAGAGTTCAAGCCCAACGATTGGCAGATTTTCGCCAAACCCACGATGGCTTAAGTGTGGCAGTAGTTACCACCGAGCAAATTTACAATGAGTTTTCTTCGGGTAAGGCTGATATTACGGCAATTCGGGATTTTGCACGAATGTTATATATTCGTAATCCCTTGAAAATCAAATACTTACTGCTTTTTGGCGGAGCCTCATTTGATTATAAAAATCGTGTACCCAACAATACCAATTTTGTGCCGATTTATGAGTCTCGGCAATCCTTACACCCGATATTTAGCTATTCTTCCGATGACTATTTTGGGCTTTTGGAAAATGATGAAGGCGATTGGGCAGAAACCGGCGGCGATAATTCGGATTTGGATATTGGTATCGGGCGTTTGATGGTGCGAAACCTTCAGGAAGCGCAACAAGTAGTAGATAAATTGATGTATTACAGCACCAATCCCCAAACCTTGGGCGAGTGGCGCAACCGCGTAAGTTTTGTAGCCGATGACGGCGATGGCAATACCCACCAAGTTCACGCCGACGAACTAGCCGAATTGATTGAAAAAGATTATCCCAATTTTACGGCGCAAAAGCATTTTATGGATGCCTTTACCCAAATTTCCACGCCTAATGGAGAGCTTTGTTTGGAATTAAAAAATGAAATTGATGATGAGGTCAAGCGTGGGGTTTTGATTCTTAATTATACCGGTCACGGCGGCGAAGTGGGTTGGAGCGAAGAAAAAATTTTGGACATTGCCCAAATTCGAGCGTGGCGCAATTTGAACAATATGCCCCTTTTTGTAACGGCTACTTGCGAATTTGGTCGCTACGATGATCCTTTCCAAACTTCGGGAGCCGAAGAAGCCTTGCTAAATGCTCGCGGTGGGGCAATTGGCTTGATTACCACCACTCGCCCCGTATTTGCCAGCACCAATTTGGTCTTGAATCGCGCCTTTTATCAGTCAATCTTCAAGCCCATAGGCAATGAAATGCCTCGTTTGGGCGATGCCGTCAAAGCCACCAAAAACCTGAGTAAGACCGGCGTGGTCAATCGCAACTTCGCGCTCTTGGGCGACCCGTCTTTGCGCTTGGCATATCCGGCACAAACTGCCCAAATCACCAAAATCAATGGTTTACCGCTTGCCGATGATACTTTGCGGGCTTTGCAAAACACCCGTATTGAGGGGGAAATTAAAAATGCTCAAGGCGTGGTCAATCAAGATTTTAACGGAGTAATAGAGATGGAACTTTTTGACAAACGCCAGACTTTGCAAACCAAAGGCACATCTGCCAGTCCAATGAGCTACCAAGACCGCACTATTTTGCTGTTTAAAGGCACTGCCGAAGTCAAAAACGGCAAGTTTATATTCAATTTAATCATTCCCAAAGATATAAATTATAACTTGGGCAAAGGTAGAATCGATTTTTATGCCCGCAACAATGACAATACTTTAGACGCTTCGGGAGCTAATAATTCAATTCTGATTGGCGGGAGCGAGCGCAATGTGCCGGTGGATAATACTCCCCCACAGTTGAATGTATATCTCAACAATGAATCTTTTGTATCAGGCAACGTTATTGAGCGCGATGCGGTCTTATGGGCAAAGCTCAATGATGCCAGTGGTATCAATATCTCACAAGCTGGTCTGGGGCACGAAATAATTGCGTTTTTGGACAATAAAAAAGACTCGGTTTGGGTTTTAAATGATTATTACACGGCTGATTTGAATACTTTTCAACGAGGTACTGTCCGCTATCCGATGCAGAATTTGCCTTTGGGCAAACATCGACTGACGATGCAAGTATGGGATACTTATAACAATGTTAATTCGCAAAGCATTGATTTTGAGGTAGTTAATAACCCAATTATCCAATTGATCGAGGTAAAAAACTACCCCAATCCATTCAGTACGCAGACTACTTTTAGTTTTAAACACAATCGGGTAGGTAGAGATTTGCAAATAATTGCGGAGATATATAACACAAATGGCAAATTAATCCGAACTTTGCACGCCACCCAAAACGAAAGCCCGGAAACCATCAAGTTGGAGTGGCAAGATTTGCACAACTCGGGCAATCAAATTAACGCCGGTATTTATTTTTATAAAATTACCGTATATTCGCCCGCCGATGGCGCACGTGGGCAGGTGAGTAAGAAAATGATTAAAAATTGAAGGACTGAAAGATTGATTTACCAACGGATTGAGGAACTGAAAACCATTGCACCATTAAACCATCTTATCATTATAATTATTTGTATTTTTAAACATAAATCTTTTTGAATGAAACAACACTCTACTTTTCTGTATCAACCATAACTCCTCGACTTATGATAACGAGTGTGATGATTTCTTTACAATTAACAATTAACAAGTATGTTGAAAAAAAGCCTTTTAAATTTTTTACTTCTTTTTACACTATTTATTGGATTCAATATTGTTCAATTAAAAGCCCAAGGCGGCTCAACTATTTTAGGTCAAGATACTTCAAGCCGTCCCATTCTGACTGCTGTACCTTTTTTAGCCATTACGCCTGATGCGCGCGCCGGTGCAATGGGCGATGTGGGGGTGGCTACCTCACCCGATGCCAATTCAATCTATTGGAATATGGCAAAAATGGCTTTTGTTGACAAAAGAGCCGGCTTTGCTTTGTCTTATAATCCTTGGCTTCGCAACTTGGTCAATGATATGTCTTTGTCCTACCTTACCGGTTTTTTTCGCCCCGATGACCGTCAGGCTTTTGCGTTTGAATTTCGTTATTTTAATTTAGGAGAATTTGAGTTTACTGACCAAGCTGGGGCGGTTTTTTCAAATCCTCGCCTACAAGAATTATGTTTTGGACTGGCGTACTCTATCAAATTATCCAATAATTTTGGGGTAGGTGTGGGCGGAAGATTTATCTATTCCAATTTGGGTAGTGTTGCTGCTGACCCTTCAGGCAACGAAATTGATGCTCGCCCCGGTATAGGCGGCTCGGCGGATATTTCGGCTTATTACAACAATAAAAACCTGAAAGTGAATGGTTTACCGGCAACTTTGTCTTTTGGATTGAATGTTTCAAATATTGGACCCAAGATTTCTTACTTGGGGCGTGGTACCGGCGATTTTATTCCAACCAATATGCGTTTAGGTTCGGCATTCACGGTGAGCTTAGACCCTTTGGAAAAGAACAAACTGACCCTAGCCCTTGACTTTAACAAATTGATGGTTCCTACTCCTCCTCAACGCGACCGGCGAGGCAATATTACTCGAGGACGCGACCCCCGCAGTGTAACTTTGATTGATGGGATTTTTGGCTCGTTTGCCGATGCGCCCGATGGCTTTAGCGAAGAATTGCGCGAGTTTTCGATTGGCACTGGGGCAGAATACGCTTATGACAATGTGTTCTTTGCCCGCGCCGGCTATTTTACCGAGCATAGAACCAAAGGCGCAAGAAAATATTTCTCGATTGGAGCAGGATTTAACTACCGGCAATTTGGCTTAGATGTAGCTTATTTAATACCCCAAGCCCAACAAAATCCTTTGGCAGAAACTTTGCGATTTGCCCTCAAACTCAACTTCACTGATACCAACTCCAAAGTAGAAGGTGTGGAAGTCAATTAGGTTTATATACAAACTTTTAAACCATATATTTTCAAATTTGCCATTTTAATAAAAAGTTTAAGTTGTTGATTATCAATCACTTATAGTCTTTTATTAAAATGGCATTTATTGTATTACCCAACATAAGTAATGAGTTAGTTATAAAATGTGCTGGTGTGCTAATCCACCAGAAGCGGACAAGTTGTAATACATTGATTATTAGCCAGAGGCAGACACGGTCAATTATTTAATAATTAATATTGTTTACTTTATTTTTAAATCATTCCTAAGTACAATACTTCGGACAGTTTTTATAAGTAATTGACCGTGTCTGCCTCTGGCTGATTATCCGCCAGAGGCGGACAAGTTCCTTTAAAGGCGGACACGGTCAGCTAGTTATGTTATTTTAAATATTTTATGTAACTAACTGATTATCAGATACTTAGTAAATAACTCAGAACTAGAACAGCAATTCCCACTATAAAATAATTAAATAAATATTAAAATTTTAATTTAATATGCTAAAAAAAGTGCTAATTTATAAATCGTTGATAATCAATACATTAACTGTATTTTCATTAAATTGCCCTTAGCGAAATACCTAGAATTTTACCCGCCAGACCGTAAAAATTCATTATGAAGCGAGCAAAGCGAGCGACTCAATGAA
>JALONJ010000286.1 GCA_025455045.1 Microscillaceae bacterium
AATTTAATTATTGAGCATCATCAATTACTACACCAATTAAAAATAATAGTAGTTAAGTGATTGATTATCAGCACTTTAAAATTCTGTAGGGAGATTAGCCTCGGAGGGGCTGGGGGTGGGCTAGTTTCGTCCGCCTAAAGGCTTGTATGAAGACAAGTTTTAGCCAAAAATCTCCTGCATAAGTACAATTCTTGGCATTAAAAGCAGTGAGAACATCAGATAAACTTAAGAGCTAAATAATTTACATCATACTAAAATCACACCCTTAGCAATGAATTATAAAAATTGTACCACAGCCTGTCTAGGCTGTGATAGGCACAGCCTAGACAGGCTGTGGTACATTCCATTTGTCAAAAGTCAAAGATTGTCAAGGAATTGGTCTATTGAAAATAATAATTTGACAAGCCAATACTTGACCGAAGCCTATTTTAGTTATGACTCAATAAATCCATTGCGCATCTAATTTGGTCGACATTTGTACTAAGATTTCATTTTTGCAGTTTTTTCGGCAAATTTGCAAAAGGTTTTCGAATAGTTGATAATTTTTGACTCAGCACTTGGTATCAAAATTTGCAGTATATCGTAAATACTTGATAATCAATTACTTATGAGTTTGAACATCTAAAAATTTAATTCTGATGGCAATTGAAATTGAGCGCAAATTTTTGGTCAAAAACTTGGATTGGCAAGCCGAAGCAATCAAAACTTATTACAAACAAGGCTATGTGTGCAATGAAAAAGACAAAGTGGTGCGGGTGCGCATTGCCGGTGAGCAAGCATTTTTGACTATCAAGGGCAAGGCACAGGGAATCAGTCGCTTGGAGTTTGAATATACCATTCCCCTAGCCGATGCCCACACCTTGCTCAATGAATTGTGCGAAAAGCCTCTGATTGAAAAATATCGATATTTACTTGATTATCAAGGATTTACGTGGGAAATAGATGAGTTCTTAGGCGATAACGCCGGGCTGATAGTTGCCGAAATTGAACTACGGTCAGAGTCTGAAGCCTTTTCCCGCCCGCAATGGCTGGGCGAAGAAGTAACCACCGATACCCGTTATTTGAATGCAAACTTGATTCATAACCCTTATAAAAATTGGGAAAAGAAATGAAAACCTACCCCAAAGAAAGCAGGTAAATACAAAAGGTTAATGAACGTAAATATTTTTATAATTGATTGGTTATCAGTTATTTATAAAAATTTTACGGCTCTATCGTTAATTTGGTTAATTCATAGTAATTTTTCCAGATTATTTAAACCCTAAGGGTTTTTAAAACCCTTAGGGTTTGGACGGGTGCATTTCAAATTTACGTATTTATATTGCCTCACCCCAACCCTCTCCGAATGAGAGGATATAAGGTAGTAAATTTGAAATACACCCGGTTTGGACTCAATCCCCAAATTAACGATTGAACCAATTTTACTTTTTTCAACAATACTTCGGGCAATTTTTGTAAGTAATTGACCGTGTCTGCCTGATAATCAACAAGTTATGCTATTTTAAGTATTTTATGTAAAAGCTGATTATCAGATACTTAGTAAATAACTAGAAACTGTCCAAACTATTGTTCAATATACTTTAAAATTTTCACATTATACTGGCAAATTAGCCCACTAGCACATTTAAGATGAGTAATTCTTTTGGCAAAATATTTAAAATAACCACTTTTGGTGAGTCGCACGGTACGGCTATAGGCGTGGTAGTAGATGGCTGTCCGGCAGGCTTGACCATAGACGAGGCATTTATTCAATCCGAACTAGACCGCCGCCGCCCGGGGCAATCCAACATTGTAACCCAACGCAAGGAAGCCGACCAAGTGCAGATTGTTTCGGGGGTTTTTGAAGGCAAAAGTACCGGTATGCCAATTGCGATGTTGATATGGAACGAAGACCAAAAAAGCAAAGATTACGCGCATATCGCCGACAAATTTCGCCCTTCGCACGCCGATTTTACTTACCAACAAAAATACGGATTTCGAGATTATCGTGGCGGTGGGCGCAGCTCGGCACGCGAAACCGCCGCGCGCGTAGCCGGTGGCGCAATTGCCAAGCTGTTTTTACAACAGCTTGGTATTCAAGTAGTTGGCTATGTGTCGCAAGTAGGGAGTTTGAAACTGCCGCAGGCTTACCAAGATTTGAATTTTGATTTGATAGAGCATACCGCGATTCGTTGCCCCGATTTGGCACTTGCCGAACAAATGATTGATTTGATTAAAGAAGTGCGTAAACAAGGCGACTCGATTGGCGGCGTGGTGAGTTGCGTGATTCGCAATGTACCGGCGGGTTTGGGCGAGCCGGTTTTTGACCGCCTACACGCCGATTTGGGCAAGGCTATGCTCAGTATCAATGCCGTAAAAGGCTTTGAATACGGAAGTGGTTTTGCCGGTGTAGAAATGCTGGGTTCACAACACAACGACTCATTTTATATGGATAATGAGCAAGTTAGAACCAAAACCAATTATTCGGGAGGAGTACAAGGCGGAATCTCGAATGGCGAAGATATTTATTTCAGAGTGGCTTTTAAACCGGTGGCTACCCTGATGCAAGACCAAGACAGCATCAATGAGCAGGGTGAGGCGGTAGTGGTTACGGGCAAAGGCAGGCACGACCCCTGCGTAGTGCCGAGGGCGGTGCCAATTGTCGAGGCTATGGCGGCGTTGGTGATAGTTGATTTTTATTTGCGCAATCAGGGTAAGATGATGCGTGATTTTGCCGAGCCTAAGCATCTTTGATAGAAAAAATTTGCAGGAAAAATTATCTATTTATTATATAACTGCCTGATAATCAATTGATTATATAATCTATCAACAACAATTCACAATTTCTGATTCCCAAATAAGCATTGACAACGTATATTTCAGAAAAAAAACGTATTTTTAAACTTTTAATGGTAATACAAGGCAAGGTTTTGGCGTATAAATTGACAAAATGAAAGATAGGTGAGGTAAATTAGATTTTAAGATTATCTCATAAGCCATTGATTATCAAAGTATTATACCTAAACATTCTAAATTGCTTACTGCGCATAAGCCGATTACTCAACAGATAATAATTATGGAACACAAGATTTATGGAAAAAAAGACCTGAAAAAACCGACTTTTTTTCAGAAAGTATTGGGGCAAAAAATCAAAGACAATGCCTTGGTTGAAATTAATAATCTATTAGCCGAAAAAGAATTAGCTACCATTACCGTCGAAGATATTTATGCCATTGCCAATCAATATGGAGTCGACTTGCTCAAAGATTACGACAATGAAATGTCAATGTTTTACAAAGAATATTTGACCAGTTGTCTGGAAGATAAATTTATATCTGAATCCGAACTGGCTGACCTCCGACATTTGAAATTGATTTTTGGCTTGAATGACAAACAAATCGACGAAATTCATCAAGAACTTGCCGGTAAAGTATATAAATCGGAAGTGGATAAAGTGATTCAAGACGGCGAACTCGACGAAGAAGAACGACAATTTATCGAAAAACTCCAAAACGATTTGAAACTCCCCAGCGAAGTTGCCGGTAAAATTTACCAAACCAGTGGGCAAGAGTTGATTCGAAATTTTATGACCAGTGCCATTGCCGATGCCAAACTCACGCCCGAAGAAGAAAAAGAGCTTTTGGCAATTGCCAAAAACCTCAATGCCGAACTCAAATTTGATGATGCTACCAAAAATGATTTGGAAAAATATAAACTCTATTGGCGCATTGAAAACGATGAATTGCCCGAACTACACGTCGACATCAACATTCCGCGCAACGAAAAATGCTATTTTTTTACCGAAGCCGAATGGATGGAACGCAGCATAGATGATGCCGCCAAAACCCTCACCTTCGAAAACCTACGCCTCAAGATCGCCAAAGGCTTGTATTGGCGCAAATCAACCGAAAACGACAAAGACCTCAAAAAAGAAGGCTGGCAAGTAGTGGACAATGGTACTTTGTACCTCACCAACAAACGAGTACTTTTTAAAGGACAAAAAGGCGATAAAATTGTCTTGTTGAACCGAATTTTTGATTTTATAGTCTTTTCCAATGGCATTGAAGTAGAAAAAGAAGGCGAAAGACATCCATTTCTCCGATTTGAAAAAAACACCGATATTTTTGCAATGCTTTTGGGCAAAGCCATTAGCCAATTGCGGGTTTGATAAGTTCTGAT
Organism: Microscillaceae bacterium; assembly: GCA_025455045.1. Classification (GTDB taxonomy): domain Bacteria; phylum Bacteroidota; class Bacteroidia; order Cytophagales; family Microscillaceae; genus JALONJ01. The sequence goes on from JALONJ010000286.1 coordinate 4,159, forward strand.
TTCCCAAGATACTCAAACAATGAGTAAAGCTCGAGTATCTTGGGATTTACTAACAAACCCCCATTTACCCGATTTATAACCTCAGCCTATATGTATCAAAATAAGGATTATGCGATTTAATCCATCATTTATGTACAGCCAAGCGTGATTTTTTGAGCAAAAATCGCGTTATTCAATCTCAGCAAAGTTCAAAAACAATTAATCTCGAGTATAGCTCACCTCAACTCCAAAAATTCACTATTCAGAGAGCTTTTTATGCCCTTAGCAAGCTTTTAATTGCTTGATTGCCAAGGGTTGGTTTATTTTGTAAAAAAAATGAAATGACTGATTTCGGTCATTTTTGTATCGTTTTGATACAAATATTCAAAATCATTTTTTTGTAAAGCACTGATTATCAATGTTTTATGTTAAGGAATAAATCTTGATATTTTTTAATTGAATATTTTGCTTTTGAAATTCATTTTCTATAACTTTGTATTATAATAGAACCTTGCATTGCATAATACCATTTTGCTATTTCGTTTCTTAACCTAAGTGAATGTCAGGCAAGTTTGAACAAAGTAATTTTGCGACAAAATAAAATAATTGGGTCAAAGTGCTAAGTTTTTGGATTGTTGCCCGGTTTTGTTAAATCTTGTTAAATCAAGCCCAAAGGCTTCACTTTAAAAATCAAACCATATAACTTTACCATACCATTATAACATTCGCATAACCATACTAACCATGAAAAACTTAAATCTTACTATCAAAACCTTTTTCTGGAGCTTAATTCTTTTAGCCATTTTGCTGGTCTCGGAATTGCGCTATCAAAATGCCAATCTTGAGCTGGAAACTCAAAATCCCACCGCCCAAAACCTCAAAAATCCGCAACTCAGGCATTAGAAATATGTATTGAGTCTCGGGTTTCATTGGGCTGAAAATCAAATTTTTTAATTAAAAAATACGAACAAACTCCCCATTTTTCGGAGGTAGATGGGGTGGCTCGCCGCAGTTTTGCCTCAGATAATACAAAATATAAACTCCTGATTATCAATAGCTTATAAGAAACCACCTTGATTAAACCAATTCTCCCACAAACTTTCTTAGCCCCTAAAGAGTTGTTTATCGGTAGTCTATTTTTTATTTTTTAAAATCCGAGATGGATTTGCGAGCCTAAATTGGGCATTGCGCCAGCCAGTTCATTGCTCGATAAGTCGCCCTAAGTCAAATGCTTGGCTTAGAAAATAAATCCAAAACATTTTTTAATATTTTTTCAAATACTTTGTTTTCATACTATAAATTCCTTTAAAAATCCTATTCTTATTATGTTTCAAAACTTTATATTTTATTTCGTTTGCTTTTTAATGTTAAAACATATTAAATTTGCAAAAAAATAATTTAATTTACATTGAAAACATAATATTTATCAAAAAATATTTTATTCAATTTTACCAAACCATTTATTAATGAGAAAGCTAATTTTACAAACACTTCGCCTTGGGCTGGTGCTTGCTTTGTTGGCTTGGGCAACTGAAACCGCCCGAGCGCAAAACAAATTTACTATCAATGGTACACTCAAAGATGCCAAAAACGGCGAAGCTCTGATTGGAGCGAGTGTATTTGTCAAAGAATTAAGTACCGGAGCCTCGAGCAACGTGTATGGATTTTATTCTTTGTCGTTGCCACAAGGCACTTATACGGTGGTATTTAGTTATATCGGCTATTATTCCATCACTCAAACCCTTGATTTGAAACAAGACCTCCAAATCAATATCGAACTCAAAGAAGAAAGTGTAGGCTTGGAGGAGATTGTGGTTACGGGCAATACCGAAAACCAAGCCCAAAGCCCACAAATGAGTGTGAATAAATTGGATATCAAAACGATTCAAAAAATTCCGGCTTTTTTGGGTGAAGTAGATGTCATTCGCAGTATTCAACTCCTGCCCGGGGTTACAACCGTGGGCGATGGCGCGACCGGTTTCAATGTACGCGGAGGCGGCGTGGACCAAAATTTGGTGCTTTTGGACGAAGCTCCGGTGTATAACAGTTCGCACTTGTTTGGTTTTTTCTCGGTATTCAATCCTGATGCCGTCAAAGATGTCAAATTGCTCAAGGGGGGCATTCCGGCGCAGTTTGGCGGGCGTTTGTCCTCTTTGCTCGATGTGCGAATGAAAGAAGGCAATAGCAAAAGATTTGCCGCCTCGGGCGGAATTGGGGCTATATTTAGCCGATTGACTTTGGAAGCTCCCATTATCAAGGACAAAGCCTCATTTATTGTCGCGGGCAGACGCTCGTATGCCGATGTATTGGCTCGCCCTTTTTTGCAAGATGATTTGCGAGGCAGTAAATTCAATTTTTATGACCTAACCCTCAAAACCAATTATAAATTTAGCGACAAAGACCAAATATTTCTCTCGGGTTATTTTGGGCGCGATGTGTTTGGGGCTGCCAATGTTTTTACCTTTAACTGGGGCAACTCAACGGCTACTTTTCGTTGGAATCACTTATTTAGCAAAAAATTATTTGCCAATATCACCACTTTTTATAGCAATTATGACTATCAGTTGGGTTTTGGTAGTAACCGCGATACCTTCCAATGGCGGTCTAAAATTTTAAATTATAGTGTAAAACCCGAATTTACTTGGTTTTTGAACCCCAACAATACCCTTACTTTTGGCGGTCAGGCAATTATTTATAATTTCAAACCCGGCAGTGCTGTAGGTACAAGTGCCGGTGAGGTACGCGATGTAAGTTTAGCCCAGCGCAACGCGCTCGAGTGGGCGGTGTATGCGGGCAATGAGCAAAATATCGGCTCGCGCTGGTCTTTGCAATACGGTTTGCGCTGGTCATTCTTTGAATATTTAGGACCCGGCAATGCTTATGAATATGATAATTCGGGACCAGTGGGCAAACGCCGTCCCATTATTCCCACAGAAACCCGCACCTTTAACCGTTGGGACAATATCCAAACTTACAACAACCTAGAACCGCGTTTTTCCTTGAAATATCAAATGAATCCTACTCAGTCTATCAAAGCAAGCTACAACCGAATGGCGCAGTACATTCACCTGATTTCGAATACTTCGGCGGCTACCCCCTTAGATGTATGGAACCCGAGTACCAACAATTTGTTGCCTCAACTTGCCGACCAAGTGGCAATTGGCTACTTCTATACTGCCCCCAAAAATGCTTGGGAATTTTCGATTGAAGCCTATTACAAAGAATATCAAAATGTATTGGAATACATTGATGGAGCAGATTTATTGTTGAATGAGTTTTTGGAAGGCGATTTATTGCGCGGTGTAGGGCGGGCTTATGGAGCAGAGTTTTATGTCAAAAAAACCGAAGGCAAGTTTCACGGTTGGGTGAGTTACACCTTATCGAGAAGCGAGCGTAAAGTAGATGGTATCAATCAAAATCGCTGGTTTGCTACTCGCTTTGACCAAACTCACCGTTTGAATTTGGTGGCTTTTTATGATTTGAATGAGCGTTGGAGTTTTTCGGCTGATTTTATTTTGGCATCGGGTACACCTTTTACCACGCCTACGGCGCGCTACGAAGTGCAAGGCTACGTCATTCCGCACAATTTTGACGAGGTACGCAACAATGCCCGCAATTTGCTTTACCATCGCCTTGATGTATCGGCAACCTTGCAAGGTAAGCGCGTGAAAAAGAACGGAAAACCGCGCAAAAACGAAGATTTTTGGGTGTTTTCAATTTTCAATTTATACAATCACCGCAATCCGTTTTCGGTCAATTTTCAGCCAAACCCGCAAAATGAAGCGCAAACTCAGGCAATTCGTTTTTCGGTCATTGGGAGTTTTATACCCTCGGTATCATATAATTTTAAATTTTAATGTTTGTTGGTTTCTAGTTCCGAGTTTCGGGTTTCTAGTTCCGAGTTTCGGGTTTCTAGTTCCGAGTTTCGGGTTTCTAGTTCCGAGTTTCGGGTTTCTAGTTCCGA
>JALONJ010000287.1 GCA_025455045.1 Microscillaceae bacterium
TTAAATATTTATTATATTAAAATAATACAATTTTATTTTTGAAACAATTGATTATTTGTCAAAAAGGGTGCATTTTTGCATCATAATTAGCTCATTATCCTCCAAAGGCTGACGTGGTCAAATAGTTACTAAAATATTCACGTTGTTTTAGTGTTTTTTAAAGTGTTGTTTGCCTCCTCAAAATATATTTTAGTCGAAAAAGGCTTTTGTTAATGCTTAGAATCAATGTTTTTTTCTAAATTTGCAGCTATTTTAACAAAAGGTTTTCATTTTTTAATACCCAAAACATTCAATTGGTTTTAGTTTTCCTAAACCTGTTTTAGCGGATAAAATCTATCAGACCTTCTCCTACAAAATCTATTTTGATAAATAGTTTTTATTACCTTTTGATATATAAACCATTGATAATCAATGAATTATATATCAATGGATTCAAATTTTAGTTGCAAATGTTCAAGCCTTATCAAAGAGCTTATCAGGTTTTCTTTGACGAAAACCCTCAACCTATGTGGATTTATGACTCCGAAACTTTACAGATTTATGCTTCTAATCAAATGGCAAAAGAGGTGTTTGGTTATTCGGAAAAAGAATTTTTTAACTTGCCTATTTCCAAATTAGCCTCATTTGACGATGACAAGCACCCAGAGAGGTCATTTTTTTTACAATTTGCTCATAATCTCAGCTCTTCAACTTGGCAAGGCAATTTTTTTACCAAATCGGGATTTATGCACTTGGTCAATGCTCAAAGCTATGTTTTAGATAGCAGTAGCACCGCCAAAGTCAGGGTTTTGATGGCGCAAACGGTGAAGCAATGCGCATCGTTTGGACAAGGACTTAAGTTTCAATGTGCCAATTTTGCGGCTATATTTGAAAGTTCAATTCAAATCAAATACCTTTTTGATGTCAATTATACCATTCTTCAAGCCAATCAAAAAGCCTTCGAGTCAGCTAGGGTGGTTTTTGAACAGTCAATTGAACTAAACCATTCCATATTAAAATACATTCGGGGTGAAGAAAACCGGCACGGGTTTATAGCCGACTTTGAAAATGCTCGACAAGGAGCGAAAATCCAAAAAGAAATTCATTTTCAAACCATTAGAGGCAAAGAGCTTTATTATGAAATATGCCATTTGCCTATTTTTGATTCTAATGGCAAAGTAGCTCAAGTTATGTTGAGTATGTACGATGTTACTGAAAAAAAACACAATGAACTCAAAATGGCGCAACAAATTCAAGATTTACAAGATTTTGCTTTTTTGACTTCCCACGAGTTGCGCCGCCCTTTGGCAAATATTTTGGGCTTGACCTCAATTTTTAATAAGAAAAATTTGGCTGATGATTTTAACTCATTGATTATCAATTACTTAGAATCTACTGCTCAAGAATTAGACAGTGTAATCCATCAAATGAATCAGACATTGGCGGAGAAAAATTTGTTGAATGAGATGGCAAAAGAGAAATAAAATCCAACCTTAGCCCTTGCCAATCAAATATTTGACAAAAAAAGATAGCTCAGGCTTGATAAACTAAACTCAAGATTGAGAATTGATACAATTTTCTCCTACTTTTGCGAGGTTTGCAAAAACCTGATTAAAAAATTAAGACTTAAACTTATCTATTTGAATGGCAATTTTACAAGGATTACTGGGTATTTTGGTTTTTATCGGCATAGCCTACTTATTTTCTACCAATCGCAAAGCCATTGATTGGAAGTTGGTAGCCATTGGCTTGGCTTTGCAAGTTATATTTGGAATATTGGTGATGAAAGTGCCGATTGTCAATCACGGCTTTCAAGTAGTAGGTGAGGGGTTTGTAGCTCTTTTGGGTTTTACGGCGCAGGGCGCACAGTTTGTATTTGGCGGCTTGGCAAAAAACAGCTATGTAGCCAAAGATGCCGGACATAGTATGGGGCTGATAGTAGCTTTTCAAGTATTGACTACGGTGATATTTTTTGCGACTTTGTCGGCGGGTTTATATTATTTGGGGGTTTTGCAAAAAATTGTTTATGGCATTGCTTGGCTGATGTCGCGCACGATGGGCTTGTCAGGACCCGAAAGTTTGTCGGCGGCGGCAAATATATTTATGGGGCAAACCGAAGCCCCGCTTTTGGTCAAGCCATTTATTGAAAAAATGACCTATTCCGAAATTATGTGCCTGATGACCGGCGGTATGGCAACCATTGCCGGCGGGGTTTTGGCGGCTTATGTAGGTTTTTTGGGGGGCAATGACCCCGCCCAGCAAGCAATGTTTGCCGCGCACCTCTTGAGTGCTTCGGTGATGAATGCTCCGGCAGCAGTTGTGATGGCAAAAATGATTGTGCCACAAACCGAACCCGAAAAAATAATGCACAAGCTCGAGATTTCCGAAGAGAAACTAGGGGTCAATCTTTTAGATGCACTTTCCAATGGCGCGCGAGACGGTTTGTTTTTGGCACTCAATATCGGGGCGATGCTCATTGCTTTTATTGCCTTGATTGCAATGCTCAATGCCATTTTGGTCAATCTTGCCGGTTTTGTCGGACTCAATGCTTGGGTCGAGAGTTTTACCGGCGGAGCTTTCAAGACTTTTTCGTTGGAATATATTTTTGGACAAATTGGGCAACCTTTGGCTTTGGCAATGGGAGTTGATTTCAAAGATAGTTTGCAAGTAGGGAGCTTACTGGGGCAAAAAACCGCTATCAATGAATTTATCGCTTATCAAAATTTGGCAGCCATCAAAGGCGAGCTAGATGCCAAAAGCTTGATAATCAGTACTTACGCCCTATGTGGTTTTTCCAATTTCAGTTCTATTGCCATTCAAATCGGAGGCATTGGTACAATGGCTCCTACGCAACAAGCCAGTCTTTCGCGCTTGGGTTTGCGGGCGTTGCTGGCGGCAAGTATGGCGTGTATGCTTACGGGTACAGTGGCCGGCGCAGTCAATAGTTTGTAAATACCGATAAGGATTCATTTGCGATACTTTTTAAAACCCTATCATTTGCGATGAATTGTTTGGATAGGATATTTTGTCTAAAAAGGATTTTCACCGCTTTTCAAGCAAAATGCAAGGCAGGCAGTTAGCCTGTGTGTCTAAATGAGTTTAGTCTTAGAACAAAGCGAGAATTTCCTGCGCATAGGTAAAGAATTTTTAAAATTCATAACCTACTGATTATCAATAAGTTATGAATTTTAAATATTATATACTATTTTTGCCTTCGTATTTTAAAGTGCGATTTTAAAGCCTTATTCAAAAAAGTGCATTAAAATTGTTAGTAAAACTACAAATAACAATCAGGTCAAGAAAAAATAATTCTTTATGGAGAATTTGTATGTAAAAGGCTACGAAGAACGCCCTACCATTAATTTTGATGCCGAAACCGGCGTTTTGGAAATTAGTGATAGTTCTTATCCCGAATATACCAACGAAATATATACTCCAGTAATGGAATGGCTCGAGCAATACTTTGAAGAAGAAGGGCGCACTGTAACTTTTAATTTTCGCTTAGATTATTTTAATACCAGTACTTCATTTCGTTTTCAACAAATCATTATGGCACTCAATGAGTACGCTCTCAATAAAAACGGCGAAGTAACCATCAACTGGTATTACCAAACCGGCGATATTGATATGCAAGAAAACGGAGAAGACTATGCCAAAGATGCCAAAGTGCCTTTCAATTTATTGGCTTATGATTAAGATAACTCATTGATTATCAGATAGTTATATTTTAAATCAAAATTGGATTGAAACTCTTTAGTTTCAATCTTTTTTTTGCTTTTTGAGGATTGATTGCATATTAGAAATAGATACAAAATAAAGTAAACTTTTTAAAAACATAATCAATTGTAAATCCTCCAAAGGCGGACACGGTCAGGTAATTAAATAATTCCTAATTCCCAATTACTAATTCCTTAGAAACTATCCAAACTGCTTTGAGGAAGAGAGCCACTTCTCAGCCGAACAACTATTATCTGATTAGTTTTAAACTATTTTGTCTAAAAATAGTATTATTCATAATTAACAATAGCTTTACTATTATGACTAATCTCAGTAAAAATATAAGTTTGGGAATTTTATGTAGTCTTGTGTGGAATTTGACTTGGGCGCAAACCTCACCCGATTCTACCCAAAAAGAATACACCAACCTCGAGGAAGCCCTCCGCGAGCCGGAGCGAGTGTATCGACTCAATTTGAGCGATACTCAATTCAAAACCTTGCCTAAAGATTTGTCAAGATTCAAAAACTTGCAATATCTTCGCTTGCACGGCGACCAGTTGCAATCCCTGCCCAAAGAAATTGGTAGCCTTCGCCGTTTGAAAGTTTTGGATTTATCGAGCAATGATTTAACAACTCTCCCCCGCGAATTTGCCAACTTACAAAATTTGGAGGTTTTGAACCTAGCCAACAACACCCACCTTGACCTTAAGACTGATTTTAAGATTTTGAGCCGCCTGCCCAAACTTCGGGAGCTACATTTGGAAGGTGATAACATTCGTGAATTACCACTTAACTTGCGGGATATGCGAAGCTTGGAAAGCCTTTATCTCAATGACAATCGCCTACAGCATATTCCCAATCAGATTAAATCATTGAAAAATCTCAAGTATTTGGAACTCAACAACAACCAAGTACCCAAAAACGAAATAGACGAAATCCAATTGCAAGCTCCGGGCTTGCGCATCAAATTTTGAGCAAAAAAAAGCCCCTTCAATGCGAAGGGGCTAAAAGGTTTTATTTCAGTTCTTCTGCCATTACTAGGCTCACCGTGAGGCGGTCGCGCCCCGAAATCGTATAATCCTGCCCCAAAACTGCCAAATGAACCGCTTTTTCGCTCAAATTGTCAATCACTATTTCTTCTTGATTGACTTTGATTTTGAGCAATGAGTTGCGGAAATTGATTTTGAATGAATAAGATGACCAAGCATCGGGTATCATTGGATTAAACAATAATTTGCCTTTACGCACGCGCATTCCGCCAAAACCTTGTACGACCGACATCCAAGTGCCCGCCATACTCGTCGTGTGGCAGCCATCTTCGGTATCGTTGTTATAATCATCTAAATCGAGGCGCGAAGTGCGGAGGTACATTTCGTAAGATTTTTCTTTTTTGCCCAATTTTGCCGCCAAAATTGAGTGAACACACGGCGATAACGAAGACTCGTGAACGGTGCGTGGCTCATAAAAATCAAAATTGCGGCGAATGGTATCCATATCGTAGCGGTCTTCGAACAAATAAACTCCCTGCAAAGTATCGGCTTGTTTGATAAATACCGAGCGCAAAATTCTGTCCCAAGACCATTTTTGGTTTATCGGGCGTTCTTGAGGGTCAAGGTCGGCTACGGTGAGTTGCTCTTTGTCCAAAAAGCCTTCTTGTTGTAAGAAAACGCCCAAAGTATGGTCTTCAGGATAATACATTTTTTGACTGATTTCCAGCCACTTAGCAACTTCGCGGGTTTCGTCAAAGTTGATTTTTTCGCTCAGGGCTTGGTATTTTTCGGGCGAGTTGTATTTGACAAAATTAATGATTTCGCGGGTGTAATCCATACACCAAGCGGCGAGGGTGTTGGTGTACCAGTTATTGTTTACATTGTTTTCGTATTCGTTGGGTCCGGTAACGCCGAGCATCACGTATTTTTGCTTGGCAGCCGACCAATTGACTCTTTGCGCCCAAAACCGCGCAATAGCAATCAAGAGTTCCAAACCGTAGTCTGCCAAATAATGCTCATCGCCGGTATAATTGACATAATCGTACACGGCGCGGGCAATTGCCCCATTGCGATGGATTTCTTCAAAGGTGATTTCCCATTCATTATGACACTCTTCACCATTCATAGTAACCATTGGAAATAAGGCTGCCCCGTTTTTGAAGCCAAGTTTTTGGGCGTTTTCGATGGCTTTGTCCAATTGTTTGTAACGATAAAGCAGTAAGTTGCGGGCTACTTTGGGGTCGGCAGTTGCCAAATAAAAAGCCAAGCAGTAGGCTTCGGTGTCCCAGTAAGTACTACCGCCGTATTTTTCGCCGGTAAAGCCTTTGGGTCCGATGTTTAATCTTTCGTCTTCTCCGGTGTAGGTTTGGTCAAGTTGAAATATATTGAATCTGATACCTTGCTGGGCGGCTACATCGCCTTCAATCACGATGTCGCTTTTTTCCCACTTGCGCGCCCACGCTTCGGTTTGTTCGGCTTTGAGGGTTTCGTAGCCTTTGGCAAAAGCCTCTTTCAAAGATTTTTGGCAGGCGGCACTCAAATTGATAACCGAATGGTCGCGCGAGGTTACATTGGCAGCAAATTTATAAATAATGGTTTCTTCGGCTTGTTTGAGGTCAATTTTGATTTGATGGGCTACGTATTTTTCGCGCTGAACAGGTATTGTACTGATATTGAGCGGGTTATTGTTTTGAAAAATCTCAAAAGTAGTCCCACTACATAGATAAAAACCGGTTTTTTTGGTTCTTAAAGTCAAATAAGCGGTGTCCGAATTGACTTGTTTGCCGATTTCTTCCCAAAATTTTTCGCCGTAATTGGCATCTTGGTTTTTGATGTCGCCATCTAAATAAAGCGTAACTTCGGCTTTGTCGCTAAAATTGAGGGGAGTGATAGCGTAGCGAATTGCCCCAATTTCTTTTTGGACAATACTCACCAAACGTTGGGCATTGATTTTGACTTCTCTGCCACCACCCAATCGGGCGATAAAACTACGCTCCAAATACCCCTCGCGCATATTCAAAACTCGCCGAAACTCTCGCACCTGACATTTAGCCAAATCAAGGATTTCTGCTCCGATTTTGAGTTCAATCCCAATCCAGTTGGTAGCGTTGAGAACTTTGGCAAAATATTCGGGGTAGCCGTTTTTCCACCAGCCTACGCGGGTTTTGTCGGGGTAATAAACCCCCGCCATATACGTACCTTGCAAGGTTTCGCCGGTGTAGGTTTCTTCGAAGTTGGCACGTTGTCCTTGGTGTCCATTCCCAATACTAAACACACTTTCGGAAATGCGGTTGTAATGCGGATTAAATCCTTCTTCAATGATACACCATTCGTCTTTTTTGAGATAATTTTTCATTTTCGCTTTATTTATAGTCAATTCTCGATTGACAATCCATCACTTTTATTATTATTATTATTTGGTTAGTTTATTCGTAATTGGTTGATTATCAATTAGTTATTGTTATGATTAAAACTCTAAACCAATTCTATCAAACTCGTAAATCTCTGAAAATCAGCTACATTCAGAGTATAAAGTTTTTTGATTTGATGTGCTTGCATAAATGCCACTATCCGCGCATCGTGGGCAGTTTTGCCATTGATTTCGAAGTTTTCAATGAGTTTTTCCCAAAACCCATAAACAGATTTAGTTTCAGATAACAAATTAAATGTCGATTTAATATCTTGAATTTCAATTAATACATCTTTTTTGTCCATCCCTAATCCATTAGCCGATTTTGGGCGAGTAGCCACAACGTAAAACTCATACAAGCTTTGGGGAGCTAAAACCAATACTTCGCCTATCAAAAACAGTTGTTCTACTTTTTCTCTAACCTCAATATGTTGGGCTGAATTTTCTTCCTTATATCGCAATAAGATATTTGCATCTAATATTATCATCTTCCGTCATCTCCATACATATTCTCTCGCCTTAATGCTTCTAGGGGAATTCCGGGCGTGTTTTTAATAGTTCCTGCTCCTTTTCGGAGCTTTTCTAGTTTCTCAAGAATTTCTTCTTCCGTAAGTTTAGTTTCAACCTTCTCCGAAATCGTAATTTCCAACTCCTTACCCACCGAAAAAGGCAGGTTGTTTAATTCAATTTTGCCATTTTCTTGCACAATGGCTTTGATAGTTAATGTGGTCATATCTTTTAAAAATTTTAAATTATTTCTCCCACCAACCGCAAAACATTCGCAATTAAATCGGGGTGTAAACGGAAATTTGAATGTGTTTGCAAATTATCAATCGTGTTTTTCAGCGACTCCAAATAACCATCTTGCTTCGCCTTTACCAAAATTCCTAAAACACCTACTATTGATAAGCCAAGTTGTAATGCTACTTTTCTACCTTTATTCTCATCAATTATTAACCAATCGGCATTTAATTGTTTTGCCAACCAGATAGCTTCAGTCTCTCCT
>JALONJ010000288.1 GCA_025455045.1 Microscillaceae bacterium
ATATTGAAAAAGTACAAAAAATTAAAGTTTTAAAAAGACAATCCAAAATCTCCCCAAGCCGTCATCCTGCGTGGAACTTTGTTAAATTGTTACCTCTTAAGATTTTTCTGTAATCAATTGAATATCAATGAATTGTGCTTTTATTCAAAAGCGAAAAAAGTCCACAAAGTTCCACACAGGATGACGTAGTTGTGTTATTTTTATTGATTCAGTTTTTCATTAACTAATTGGTTACCAGTATTTTATATATTTCTACAAAAATCATATTAAATATTTATTATATTAAAATAATACAATTTTATTTTTGAAACAATTGATTTTTGCCAGAAAGAGCGCATTTTTGTATCATAATTAGCTCATTATCAAATATTTACTAAAATATTCACGTTAAATTAACAAACTGATTTTCAATTACTTATAAACAATAGTTTGGACAGTTTCTGGTTTCTAGTTCCTAGCTATTTGCTAAGTACTTGATTATCAGCTAGTTATAAAAAATATTTGAAATAACATAACTAACTGATAATCAAGCACTTATAAAAAATATCCGAAGTATTGATAAAGAAAATTGCTAAAAATGATTAAAAAACGAGTATTTGGGTTTAGAAATTTTGATAACTTTAAGTGCCGAATTTTACCGCTTTGCAATCACCCCACAAAACTGTTCTATGAACCAAGACTATTACCCAAGCTGATAAAACTAACCCGTTTTAAAACAATTATTTAGTGTGGTTGCCAAACTAGCCACATCAAGCCGGCAAAAACTTATATTTGTAAGTCATTGAATATCAGATATTTACAAAAATAATAAAATTCATAATCACCTGATTATCAGTGAGTTATGTGTTTTTTAATTTCTAAAATTAATTTTTGCCTTGGGGTTCAATTTGTTTTATTTATTTTTTATTTTAAATTGCAACTCGTTCAAAATCATTGAGTTATGCCCCAATTAGAACAAGACCCTTTCTGGTTGCTTACCGAAAGTATGGCACAAGACGCGCCTACCGAAGGGGAGGGTTTTGTGATTGCCGAAGCCGAAGACGTATTGGTGTGGGACGAGGCTTGGGCAAGCAGTGAGGCAGATTATGACTTTTATTGGGAAAATTTTAAAGCCAAGCCTGAGCCGGTAATGACGGATTTTGTACCAAATCCCTACGATTTAAAAACAGAATCGGACTCCGAAACCCTTGATATTCAGGCAATTATCAATGAAGCTAAAATTCACTTGGGCGAAGAACCCACCGAGCCAAGCCTTGACTTAAAAACCGAATCGGACTCCGAAACCCTTGATATTCAGGCAATTATCAATGATGCTAAAATTCACTTGGGCGAAGAACCCACCGAGCCAAGCCTTGACTTAAAAACCGAATCGGACTCCGAAACCCTTGATATTCAGGCAATTATCAATGAAGCTAAAACTCATTTAGACGAAGAATCACCAAACCCTTCGGACGAACTTGTTTTGGCAAACCCGTCTGAAATGGACGATAGCGAAGGTTGGAAAATTATTCAAAGAATATTGGGCGAAACCGGCGAGACGATTTCAAATTCAAATTCAATCATTTCGGGGGCTTCTGAAGAAACGCAAGTAACTGATAATCAAGTAATTACAGATTCCGATTCCAATAGCTTAGAACTTACCGAAGAAACGCAAGTAACTGATAATCAAGTAATTTAGAACTTACCGAAGAAATACAAGTAACTGATAATCAAGTAATTACAGATTCCGATTCCAATAGCTTAGAACTTACCGAAGAAATACAAGTAACTGATAATCAAGTAATTACAAATTCCGATTCCAATAGCTTAGATATTTCTGAAGAAATACAAGTAACTGATAATCAAGTAATTACAGATTCCGATTCCAATAGCTTAGAACTTACCGAAGAAACGCAAGTAACTGATAATCAAGTAATTACAAATTCCAATCAAGTAATTACAAATTCCGATTCCAATAGCTTAGAACTTACCGAAGAAATACAAGTAACTGATAATCAAGTAATTACAGATTTTAATACAAATATAAATTTGGATTCCTCTCCGCCAGAGGCGGGCTGGGAGGCTTCTAACCCAAAAACTACTGATATGATATTCGATTTTGCGATTCAAGACCACGAACTAGAAACCTTTGCCAAATCAGCCGACAATGCCGCCCAAACCGGTGGCTCGCAAGCCAGTGGCGATTTGGATTTGGACAGCTTTGCCAACCCCAAACCCGACGACTTGTTTGTCAATTCGACTGCCAATCACGAAGACAACGATGATTTGGTCTCCGATACGACCATTGACCGCTACGCCGAATTGGTCAAGACTATCCAAAACAGTATGGAGTTTATGCAAACTACTCAGGCGCAATTTAACACCATTCAAAACTTGGCAAACGATCTTCCCAACTCCTCGCCGACCAACAAAGTTGATTTTGATTATGACCGCGAGCGCAGTTTTATGGACAAATTGCGCGACAAACTCTTTGATAATGACCGCGACCGTATCAAAGTAAGTGTCGATGTGAAAGAAGAAGTCGTCCGAAAATTTGCGTATCTCAAAAACAAAATTGCCGTAGAAAGCGGTAACTACAGCAAGTGGGAATCAAAATCCAAAAAATGGGCTTTGTTTTTCCAAATTCTTACGGCTACCCTTGCCGGGATTGTTACCATTATTTTGGGTATCAAACTCAGCAATCAAGAAATTGTCTGGTGGCTCAACACCATTGCCCTCATTATGACGGTAGCCATTTCTATTTTGGGCGTAGTGCAAAGATTCTTTGATGCCGATGAAAAATACGCCAAATACCAAGACACTCATTACAAACTGCAACTCTTGCTCAACGATATAGAGTACCTCGAGCTAGGGATTGATTATGTAACCCTCGCCGATGCCAATGCCATACAAGCCGAGTTTAGCCGTATATTGGCGAGTACTTACGAGTACGAAATGCAGTTGATTGCCGGTGATGAACGCGAAGTAAACAAAATCAAACAACAAGGAATTTCAAAATAAAACTGTATGGGTGCATTTCAAATTTACCACCTTATATCCTCTCCTTCGGAGAGGGTTAGGGTGAGGCAATAGAAACGCGTAAATTTGAAATGCACCCAACTGTATTGGATTAGTAAATAAGCAAGTTCGCCTAACTTACTGATAATCAAGCAATTACCAGACACTAAGTTTTTTTTAAGAACCTATGAATCGAGATAGTCAAATTGCGGGTATTCGCCCGCAATTGTTGTTAAATACCCTTGACAACCAAGCCATTGAGCAATTTCAGAACGAAACTTTGCGCCCTATCCTCAAGTTTCAAAACGACTTGTTGGTGCATATTTTTGAGAGTTATTGTCAAAAACACCAACTCCACTGGGCAAAACTCAACCCCACTGCCCAACGCCAATGCCTGCAAAGTATCTTGCAAAAAGACCAAAACCTCCGCAGCTTGTATCTAGGCACGATTGTCGGAATGTTTACCTTGACCGAACACCAATTTTATGCTCAAAACCAAGCCGAACTCAGCAAACGCCTTATCAAAATGCTCGTCCAAAGGCTTGATAATCAGATGATTGGCTAGGTATAGTCGGATTATAGCCTCTAAATGATAACTTCATCAAAAGTGATTTTTCTAACAAAAATTGCTTCATTCAACATCGGCAAAGTTTTGAACTTTGCCAATGCTAAAAACCCATTACTTTGGAGGATAAGTAATGAGTTAATTATTAAGATGTGCTGATGTGCTAATGTAATACATTGATTATCAATTAATTCATAAATTCAATTGTTTACTTTATTTTATTTTTGTCCCTAATTCTACTTTGGCACTTTCAATTTTTGAACCACATAGAAACATAGGAAACATAGAAAAATACAATTTCAGCCAAATACTCGAGGAAATACCTAAACTATAGTTTAAAATTTTCCCACTCATCATTTAAAGTGCCAAAGTAGAACTAAATGATGGACTAAAAGAAATATTTTGACAAACCACCGCCAAGCCGAGCCAAGTCAGCAGTTTGCCAATTGAGTTAATTGATTTTCAAGGGCTTACATCTCCAAACCGGCTTCTTTGCGACAATCGACGCTGATTTTTGTGGCTTCGGAGAGGGGAATTTTACTTTGTTCGGCGGGGTTGGGGCTGGCTTTCATTACTTTTTCTAAGTAGCAATCACAGACTTGTTTTACTTTGGCTTCGTCTTTTCCTTTGTAGCCAAACTTGCAGTTGTTGATAGCATTTTCTTTGTCTTGGTCAGTCCACTTGTTTTTAGGATCGCTTGCCGCACTGTCGCTCGTGGCGTTGCCGCCACAGTTGGTAAAGAGAAGCAGGCTCAAAGCCATTGCCAAAAAATGTTTTGTAAATTTCATTGTTTTGTATTTTAAAGGTGTAAATTACAATAATACACAAAATATGCAGGAATTGGAAATCAATCAACTCGAATCTTTAGAAATTAGGAATTATTTAATCACCAGACCGTATCCACCTTTGGAGGGTATTCAACAAACTATGGTTTTAAAAATTTTATTTTATATTTGTTTCTTATCGGTGGTAGCTTTACCACCTTTGATTTCCAATAAAATGCTTTTTGTGGGGCATATCAACTTGCTAGAATAGTCCGCATCTTGTTTTTACTTTGTTACAAAATGAGTAATTTTTTCTATTTTTGGGAATTTTTGGCGCGCTTTTTCGGGATTATTTTTTTTTAGTCAAAAGAATATTTCTTGTAAATATTTGATAATCAAGGATTTAACTCAAAAATAATCATTTATTAACAAGTGGGAATGAGATTTCAGCAAAATTTTTGCTGAAATATAGCCAGCAAGCAAAACAAAATTATGAGCAACATAGACCCGATTTTCGTAAAAATTTCCGAAAATCACGATACAACCGATATTTTGGACGATTTGACCGTCGAGCCTTTCGAAATCAAAGTCGGCGATACCTTCAACATTGGTGGGCGTTTTTTTTCGGTAAACCGCCTCAAAGATGAGCAGGGCAATTTTCAATTCAAAGAAAGTTCTGACCTCAAAGGCAATGTCAAAGCCTACGAGGAGTTGATTCGCACCGGCGTAGTTCCCGAGGTGTTTCGGTTTGATGATTTATATTTGAAAAACGTGCGCAATGGTGATGCCTTGGTCGAGATTACCATTCCTGATGAGATTTATACCAAAGTCCACTACAACCAAGTTTTGCATAGCAATCAACGCAGTTTTTTTGTGCGCTTCGACAATACGATGCTCAACAGCAAAATCAAAGAAAAAAACATTGCTTTTGATGAAGTAGAAATCAAGCTCACGCCTTGTATGTTTGCCTCCGACTCGGCTTTGGCGTTTACCGAAAGCGGACGACAAATCTCCATTACTGAGCGCAATACGGTGATTGATGAGGCTATTTTTCAAATCATTACTGCCCCGCATTTCACGCTTTATGAGCGCGAAATCGTGAGCCGCTTGGTAGGTACAACCAATTTGTTGGCATACAATCAAAAAATTGACAAAGTAACCACTGCCCTGCCGCGCGGGGCTTATTATAGTTTTGTGTTTCAGGGGGCAGCCGATGGCTTTATCAGCCCCGAGCAGGTTTTGGATTGGTTTGATAAAGTAGATGCTCGGGTCAAGTTTTTGCGTTTATTAATCAAAAAAGGGATTCATCAATACCACCCGCAAATGCCAATTGAGCAATATTCGTTTATGGATGCGGCTTGCGAAGTAATGCGCGAATATTTTGAACAAAGACTAGCCAATCCGAGCCTCGGCATTGACCTACCCAGCCTTTTTGACTTGGTTTTGAATACCATCATTGACCAAGATTCGTTTGCCAAGCAGGTATTTGAATCGGGAGTAGCCAAGCCCGCTACTTTTCACGATCTTTGCAACTTTACTTACTCCATTGGCAACCTGACCGATATGGAGCTACAACCCGATAAACCCTTGATTCATAAGCAAATAATCGGGGTATATGATGTAACCGAAACAATGATGTGGATAGAGGCAAAGCGGATTCGCAATCGGGGTTTGCTGGAGTTTCGTGGGCAGTTCAACCCCAAAGTACCCCAAAATACGACCTACGACAATCTCTCGTTTGTGAGTGTAATGCCTATCGAACACGTGATTTTTGATATTTCGCCCGAATTTGCCGAAAAATATATGGGTGGTTTTACCCGTTTGTACTCAGTGCGCCACTCAGCCCTTACCGATACTGATGCGGCTCAAATTTTGGGGCAAACCCAGTGGTTTGATAAGGATTAAAAGGGTGCATTTCAAATTTACGCATTTCTTTTGCCTCACCCTGCCCTCTCCGAAGGAGAAGGTGATAGGTAGTAAATTTGAAATGCACCCGGATTAAAAGGGTATAAGGCAAACCTTTTTGATGTTTTGTTTTTATTTTAATTGAAAATACATTCTTTTTGTCATTCTAAACGAAGGTTTTGGGTTTGGAGATTTACAAATTGTCTCAAACGTATTCAAAATCTGATTTTGGAATGACTTTTTTTTGGCAAAAGTCAAGGCTTGGTAAGTTGTAGAACGGGGGTTGCTGGGGGTAATTATTTAGCAATGAAATCGTTAGGCAAACCTCTATAAAAAGCTAATAATCAATACTTTACACAATTTTTACATTTAATTTATCGGCTATTTACGCACCAATTTGAGCAGCGTACTAAATTTGTAAATCTTTGAAACAAGGTTTCTCCAACTTGACACGCATCATTAGTAATATAGGTTGAATGGATTTGACAAAGAATAAAATATCATAAGTAATTGATTATCCGCCAGAGGCGAGACGCAGTCAATTAGTTATGATATTTATTCAAAAAAACATTTAACCACCGCCAGTCAAAAACGCTTGACGGCTTTTTTTAAAAAAAATTAAAACCGAATGAAAGACTTAATGTTTTGGCGCGAGTGGCAAACGAGCCGCCAAGTAGTGTATTATTTTCTGTTGATTTTGTGGGGTTTGAGCCTTTTGGCTTATGTTTTCTTTTATTTTTGGGGTACGGATTGGGTAATGCCTTATCAGACCCAAACCGTACTCAATGCCACCAAGCACATCATCAATGAAATCAATATTGGTATTTTTACGATTCCGATTGAGGGAGAAATGTTTTGGTTCGAGGAAAAATTTACCGCCGATTTGCTCACCCTGCCCTCGTGGATTTTTAATTTGTATGGCAGTGTGTTGGTGGTGGTTTGGGTAGTTTTGTTGAGTGCAGTTACGCATTTGCCGCGTATGGGTTATTTTGCCGGTATGACTGTGTTTATTTTTTTCCTTTCCACTTTGCATCTCGATTATTTGGGGGTAGTTCATTCCACCCAAAATATGGTGCTGATTATCAGCTTATTAGCTTATGGGTCTATTAGTTTTTTGTATCAATCCTATTTGCGTACTGCGCCGTTTTTGCAAAGAGTCTTGGTTTTTGGAATTTTGACTTTGGGTTTGGGCTTTTGGATTTTTAGCCAGTCGCAGGTGCGCCTGCCGGTGTTTTATTTGGTCAATTACGGCTTGCTATTGCCCATCGTGCTTACTCTGGTATTTATTACGATGATTTCGCACGATATTCCTTATACATTTTTCCACCTAATTACTGCCAACAATCCCGAAGCCGGGCGCAACAATCTGCTACACTTCAGCATTTTTACGGGAGTTTATCTTTTAAATATTTTATTGTTGTATTTTGATTACACCGGCTATTGGCGGGCGGGGCTGTTGTATTTGGATATTTATTGGCTCTTGGTGATTGCGGCAGGGCTGGGAATTTGGGGTTTTCGCAAGCGCAATGTATTGATTGTCAGGATATTACCTTTTTCGCCTTATGGGGCATATATTTATTTGAGTTTGGCAATTATTGCTTTTAGCACTTTCGCCTTTGGGTTGGCTACTGCCCACGATGCCTTGGTCGAGGCTTTGCGCGATTTTGCTATGTTTAGTTTTATGGCTTTTGGTTTGGTGTTTTATTTGTACATCATTCTTAATTTCAATGATTTATTGCAAGACAATTTGCCGGTGCATAAAATCGTCTATGAAGCCCGCACTTTGCCCTACAATACCTTGCGCTATTTTGGCTTTATCGTGATTTTGGGTTTGGTAATGCAAAACCAACAAATGGTGTATTATCAAGCCCGCAGTGCGTACTATAGCGGTGTCGGAGATGCGTACTATGCCAATCGGGATTTCAAATTGGCAAAATTGAACTATGAAATTGCCAAAGCCAATGACCGCCTCAGTTTGCGCGCCAATTATGGACTGGCTTCGGTGGCTCATCTTGAACAAAAAGCGGACGAAGAAGCCTTTTTTCTCAAAGATGCCTTTCGCCGCAGTGCCAATCCCCAGGCTTATTTACGACTTGCCGACTTGTATGAGGCAAATGAAAGAGGCTTTGACGCTTTGTTTCAATTGCGGGCAGCTTTTCAAAGAAAACCTCATAATCCCTTGATAAACAACAATTTAGCCCTGCTATATGCTCAAAACAAAGTGAGTGATTCTACCATTTATCACCTTGAGCAAGCTGACAAATACGCCGGAAGCCTTACGGCTCCGCAAAATAATTTGCTGGGTTATTTGGCTGACAAAGCCAAAGCGGGCAAACAAATCGAGAGCTTGCCCGAACTCAAATCGGCAACTAGCAACCTCACCGGCAAGGTAAATCAGTTGGCAATTTATAATAAGTATAAAACTAACTTGGCTTTACCGGTATCTACTATCCAGATAAAAGCCGAAGAACCCGACTTTGCTTATATGTACAATTTTGCCCTCAACAAAATCGGCAATACGGATACGGTAGCCAATGCTTTGATTAAAAAATTTGTCAAAGCCGACAAAAACCTAAAATTTTCGGACAAAACTCGCTTTGTGGAGGCTTGTTATGAATATTATCGGGGCAATGTGGAGGCGGGTATTCAATTGTTAGCCGGTATTCCGAGCATTGAGCGCGAGCCATACTACAATACGGTATTGGGTTTGTGGTTTTTGGAACAAAACAATTTTGGCAATGCCCAAAGTTATTTCAAAAAATCCATTGAACTGGGCAATCAATTGGCGCATTTTTATCAAGCCATTGCCCAAAGCGAAGCCGGAGATTTTGGCAACGCCACCCAAAGCTGGCTAGAGGTAGCCCAACAAAAAGCCCAGCCTCAAGAAAACCTTGCCATTGCCGCCAAAATGTTGCGGGTATTGGGCGACTCCGTCAAACTCGAAGATGATACCGACCGTTATAACCTGATTCATTACAAAAAAAGGCTCGTACCGGCTGATTATTTGGAAGATATTTATAATGAAATCAAAAACATCAATCTCAAGACCAAAGCGGCGGCAGATTTGATAAACTATTTTATTGACAACAAAGATGTGGCGCGTGCCAATAACCTATACCAAACCCTCCGCGCCAACGAGCCAAGTGTGCCGGTAGCCGCGCGCTCCGAAATAAACCACGCTTATTTGCGCCTAATGCTGGCGGCGGGCGAAAACCGAAAGGTATTGACTGAAATCGACAATCTGCAATTATTGAATTATCATCAAAACAAAAAAGCCTTTTTTAGAGCTGTGGCTTTGCGCAATTTGGGCGATTACAAAAACGCCGAAACTTATTTTGCCCAAGCAATCTTGGCTACACCCTTTGAAGAAAGTGTCATTATTGAAGCGGCAGATTTTTATCAACGCCAAAAACGCAATGCCGAAAAAGCCTACCAAATCTTGGTCAATGGCGTGCGAGGCAATGCTTTTTCTTTGCCAATGTACAAAGCCTACACCTTGCAATGCTTGGAAATCGGGCTGGATAACTACGGCGATACGGCACTAGAAGAAATCCGCAAGAACGCCGATGCCAAAGAGTTTGAAGCCTTTGCCAAAATTTATACAGAAAGAAAAAAACTTTTGCTCCAAAAACGCAGTTCTGCTAAGAGTTAAGTAATGAGTTAATTATAAGATGTGCTGATGTGCTAATGTAATACATTGATTATCAATTAATTCATAAATTCAATTGTTTACTTTATTTTATTCTTGAACTGTAATTTTTTGTTGATTTTTTCTACTTATGATTGAAAATTATGTAGGGAGTTTTTAGTAAGTAATGAGTTAATTATAAGATGTGCTAATGTGCTAATGTAATACATTGATTATCAATTAATTCATAAATTCAATTGTTTACTTTATTTTATTCTTGTTCCTAATATAAGGAGTCAGAAATTAATAATTAGGAATTGGTAATTATATAAGTAACTGATTAGCAATTGATTATATTTTCACAAATATCACTTTATTTTATACTCATTCCTAAGTAATCGTCTGCCTCTCCCCTAGCCGGATTTTATAAATGAATTTATTTTTTGATAAGTGCTTGTGCCTGATTAGCTTATATTATATTTTGCATAATCAATTCATTATCAACACATTAGCAAATAAACAAACTAGCACATCTACTTAAGATAAGCCTTAAAATATTTTTTCTAATAATTAATAGACAATTGCATTAGCCATATAATTATGAACAAAGTCATAGAAACCGAAGCCATTGCCAAAACGTATGTAATGGGTAGCGAACAAGTCCACGCCCTCAAATCTATCAGTATCTCTATCAATCGCGGCGAATATGTTGCCTTTATGGGTCCTTCGGGTTCGGGCAAATCCACCCTGATGAATATTGTTGGCTGTTTGGATAGCCCCACCAGTGGCACTTATATCCTCAATGGCAAAAATGTGAGCGATATGACCGAAAACGAATTGGCAGAAATTCGTAACAAAGAAATTGGTTTTGTTTTCCAAACTTTCAACCTCTTGCCGCGCAATACTTCCTTGGATAATGTAGCTCTACCTTTGATCTATGCCGGTTATAGCAAAGCCGAGCGCAATGAAATAGCCCTCCAAACCCTCAAAAGTGTGGGCTTGGGCGATAGAGCCAAGCACAAACCCAACGAGCTATCGGGTGGGCAACGCCAACGGGTTGCCGTAGCGCGGGCTTTGGTCAATAATCCCAGTATTTTGTTGGCTGATGAGCCTACCGGAAACTTGGACACCAAGACCTCTTATGAAATAATGGATTTGTTTGATGAATTGCACCAAAAAGGCAATACCATCATCTTAGTAACCCACGAAGAAGATATAGCCAAGTATGCTCACCGCATTGTGCGCCTCCGCGATGGTTTGATTGAATCGGATACCATTAACCCCAATCCAACCAAAGCCAAAAAAATGGCAATTTCTTTGGAAAAGGAATAGAATGGTGGAATGGTGGAATCAATGACTCTATTGGTTGATTTGGCGATAAGCCCCCTAATGCCCAGAGGGGGAGTTTTTTGATTTTTAATAACCCAAAAGATGACCAATATTCCCCACCTCTGCCGGGGCAAAGGGTATCGATACCCAACAAACTATTGTTAAAATATACTGAAAATTAAATGGTTTTCTTGAAAAAAGCCGATTTTTCCATAGCAAATGGTCTGCAAACCCATTGCTATGGAAAAATCAACTTCAGCTGAGTATATATCACTTCACAAACCCCGCCGCAATTTTAGCGGAAAGCAAACTAAGCGGAATACCCCCGCCCGGGTGTACACTTCCACCACAGAAATACAAGTTTTTGATTTGAGTCGAGAAATTGGCGTGGCGCAAAAAAGCCGCGTAGCGATTATTGGAGCTATTGCCATACAAAGCCCCTTGCGCGCTTGAGGTACGCGATTCGATGGTACGCGGGTCGAGTAGCATTTCGCAGTCAATCAAGGATTCAATATCGGTGTGTAGCAGGCGACTTAGCTTTTTTAGAATATTTTGTCGCAAAGTTTGAATTAATGTATCCCAATCTTGTCCGCTATTGTGTGGCGCATTGACCATCACAAACCAGTTTTCACAGCCTTCGGGGGCATCATCGGGTTTTTCTTTGGAGGTAATATTGATATAGACGGTGGGGTCGTGATACAAACTTTGCTTTTGAAAAATATGCCTAAACTCCGCTTCATAATCGGCACTAAAAAAAATATTGTGCAAATCCAACTGGGCAAAGCTGTGCTTGATTCCCCAATAAAATATCACAGCCGAACTGGATTTGGGCTGAGTAAGCAGTTTTTGGGGTTTGGGTATATGGGGCAAAAGTCGGTTGTAAGTACCTACCACATCCATATTAGAAACAATTTTATCAAAAAAATGCGAAGTTTGTTCCTTGCCTACTACCAGCCCTACCGCAGTTTGGTTTTTGACCAAAATCTCCTGAACCGGCGAGTTGAAACAAAATTTCACCCCCAAATCTTCTGCCAAACGAACCAAACTTTGGGTAATTGAATACATACCTTTCAAAGGAAAAAAAGCCCCTATACCAAACTCCAAATGCGGAATCACATTCATCAAGCCCGGGGTTTGGTAAGGATCGGAGCCATTGTAAGTCGCATAACGATTAAAAAATTGCACCATTTTGGGGTCTCGAAAAGCCTGCCGATTGACTTCATTCATTGAGCGAAACACATCTAATTTATA
Source organism: Microscillaceae bacterium (assembly GCA_025455045.1). Taxonomy (GTDB): domain Bacteria; phylum Bacteroidota; class Bacteroidia; order Cytophagales; family Microscillaceae; genus JALONJ01. The sequence continues at coordinate 12,440 of JALONJ010000288.1, forward strand.
AAAATTCAAAACCCCACGCAAAGTCTTGAAATTCAGATAATTAGTAAATTTATGCAAGGATTGATGCAAAAAAACATCGGCGGTAGTGTCGTATTTGAAGGCACTTTTTTGCAAAAAACTCCGCACGGTTTCGGCACTGTCTTGGGTTTTGTGGGCTACTTCTTGGGCAAACTTTTCTATATCGGCAAAGGCGGTCAATTGTGTGCCGTCTTCATAAAAATATTGGCAGGCAATTGCCAGTTTCTTATAAGCAAAATAATTTTGAATCGGTTTGTCAGATAAAGCAAATAGCTCCTCGATATACTGTGGCATAGTAAACAAAGAAGGTCCGGCATCAAATCGATAACCATTAGCCGAAATTTCGGACAGTTTGCCACCGGCATAGCTGTTGGCTTCAAAAACGGTTACGGCAAAACCTTGATTTGCCAAGCGAATAGCTGCCGCAATACCGGCAATGCCCGCCCCGACAATGGCACAAGTGCGTGATTTGTTCATCAAATTGATAGATTGTAGATAAATAATGAATAGTAAATAATGTAGCGTGAATAATTTTTTAATTAACGTGAATATTTTGGATAGAACTTAGCAAAGTACAATTTTATGAGCCGTTGCTTGTCCGCCCAAGGTGGAGGCAATCATTATCGATCAACGCGTTAAAATCCCCGAAGAACCAATAAAAACATACAAAACATTGATTATCAAGCAATTATAAAAGTAACTTCGGCTTTAGCCGAAGCAGATAAAAAACGTATAAAACATTGATTATCAAGCAATTATAAAAGTAACTTCGGCTTTAGCCGAAGCAGATAAAAACATATAAAACATTGATTATCAAGCAATTATAAAAGTAACTTCGGCTAAAGCCGAAGCAGATAAAAAACGTATAAAGTATTGATTGTCAGTACTATAACTTCGGCTAAAGCCAAAGCTACAGTTATTTTTAATCATTAAATTCAGAATGAAAACCGAATACTTTGAAAATCTCTCTCATTTTCAATCCATTGGCGCAATTTTTTTATCACGTTTCGTCTTCATAATTTTTTACCCCAATCTACAATTTTAAGTCATATTTTAAGCGAACTGTTTGGGAATATTTGAAAAATATTCAAATTTAGGAACAATTGAATTTATTAATTAACTGATAATCAATGTATTACATTAGCACATCAGCACATTAGCACATCAGCACATTAGCACATCAGCACATCAGCACATCAGCACATTAGCACATTAGCACATCAGCACATCAGCACATTAGCACATTAGCACATTAGCACATTAGCACATCAGCACATCAGCACATCAGCACATTTTATAATTAACTCATTACTTAGTTTTTAAATGCAAAAAATAAACAGTTTGCCACCCATTTTCACCAATGCCTTGCCCTAAGTCATAGCTCCTACAATAAAAAAAACGTAATCAGCCCCCAGTTTTAGCGCAAATTATCCACAATGGTTTTTACATTGGCTTTTACCATACCTATATAAGTGCCTTCGGGCGAGCCTTTTGCGCCCATTGCATCAGAGTAAAGCGTACCACCGATTTTGATGGCGTGTTGGTTTTGTTTGCAACCCTCGACCACTGCCTCCAATGATTTTTTGGGAATAGATGACTCCACAAATACGGCTTTGATTTGTCGCTTGACAATAAAATTGACCAATTCGGTTATATCTTTCAAGCCAAACTCCGCCAAAGTAGATATTCCCTGCAAGCCCCGCACTTGGATTTTGTAAGCCTTGCCAAAATACGCAAACGCATCGTGAGCCGTAATCAAAACTCGCTGATTTTCAGGAATTTGGGCTATTTGATTGCCAATTTCTTGATGTAATTTTTGTAGTTCGGCAAGGTATTTTTCGGCATTTTGGCGATAAAAATCGGCATTTTTGGCATCTTTTTGTATCAATTTATCGCGGATAAATACCACACTTTGCCGCCACAAAGCCACATCAAACCAAATATGCGGGTCGTAAGTATTGGCATTTACCCGAATCAACTCCGATGTTGGCAAGCCTTCGGCTATGGGGAGTACGTTTTTTTGCTGGCTAAATTTTTCTAAAATTTCCGCCATTTTTCCCTCCAAATGCAAGCCATTGTAAAACACTATATCGGCTTGGCGCAATAAATTCAAATCTTTGGGGGTGGCTTTGTAAAGATGCGGGTCGACTCCGACACCCATCAAAGCCACTACTTTGGCACGGTTGCCCACTATGTTTTGCACAGCATCGGCAATCATTCCGGTTGTGCAGGTGATTTGGAGTGTGTCCGACTTGGTGGCTTTTGATTGGCTTTCGCAAGCCATCAAGTATAAAACAATTCCCAACCAGCCCATTAATTTGATAATCAACCAAACTTTAAAGATTTGTAAACCGGTTTTTTTTATTTTCATTGTAGCTATAAAAATTTATTAACTCACTGATAATCAATAATTTACTGTTCAAAAACATCAATATCAAAATTATTTTAAGCAAAATTTTGTCTAAACTATAACAGAATAAACGGCTTTTCAAATTTTTTGATTAGATTTTTTTTAAAATAAATTTAGATAAACCTAAAACAGTTCAATTTTATAATAATCCCAGCCTATTTATCATTTGATTTTATTATAAATACTTGATTATCAATTACTTATAAAAAAATATTGGTTTCTTACAGCAATTCCCACTGTAAAATAATTGAACAAAACTTTTATATTTTAACTTTTATATTTATAAAAATAATAAAATATATAAGTAATTGATAATCAGCAT
>JALONJ010000691.1 GCA_025455045.1 Microscillaceae bacterium
TTCACCAAGCTATCGCTTGGTTCATTAATGCTCAGAATCACTGAAATTGATAAATTTCAGAAAAAAAATTCTCATTCCTGAAAAGTGGTGAAGAACCTAAGTATATTTATAAGTGTCTCATTATCAGTGAGTTATAAAAAAAATGAAAATCAACGATATTTTTACAATAAGACAAAAACAGGGCTGAATTTAAAAACTCAGCCCTTGATTTTATGCTTCTTAATAGATTAATTATTCTTTGACCACATTATAATCGCCCAAGCTCAAGTCTTTGGCTTTGCCTTCATATTTTACATTGGTACCAAGCATAGAATTGGTGATGTTGGCATCTTGTACCACCGTATTTTCGCGGATGATAGAGTTGCTAATGATTGAGTTTTGAATCTTTGCCCCTTTGTTGATAGATACATAAGGACCTACTACAGAGTTGTGAATCTCAACATTTTCGTCCAAATAAACTGGGGCAATGATGACCGAATTGACCAATTTTGCCGAATCAGCCACCAACTTGGTATCTTTGATATACTCCAAATAGCGTTGGTTGGTATAAACAGTGGCATCTTTGTTGCCACAGTCGAGCCACTCGGTTACTTTGCCGGGCAAAAACTTAGTGCCTTTGCTTTTCATATTTTCAAGGGCATTGGTTAGCTGAAACTCGCCTTTGTCTTTGATATTGTTGTCCAACAAATATTGCATTTCGCGGCGTAGGTATTCGCCATCTTTGAAATAATAGATACCAATGATAGCCAAATCGGAGATAAATTCGGTGGGTTTTTCGACAAAATCAGTGATTTCGTTTTGGGCATTGAGCTTCACTACGCCAAATTGTTGCGGATTGGCTACTTTTTCTACCCAAATGATGCCTTCTTGATTGGTGTCCAACACAAAATCGGCTTTGAACAAAGTATCGGCAAAGGCAACTACTACTTTGCCCTTGAGCGATTGTTCGGCACAAAGTATGGCGTGGGCAGTGCCTAGTTTTTCATCTTGATAATTGATGATGCCCTTAGAGCCTACCGACTCGGCAATCTGAATCAGCTCTTGCTCTACGGCTTTGCCAAACTCGCGGTCAATGATAAAGGCTATTTCCTCGACCGGCTCATTACAAACCTTGACAATATCCAAAACCAAGCGATGCACAATAGGCTTACCGGCTATAGGTACTAAGGGTTTGGGGATTGTGAGGGTGTGGGGGCGCATACGAGTGCCTTTGCCCGCCATAGGTATGATAATTTTCATAAGTTTATTTCTAATTTTAGTTTTAATCCAAAGTTCATTCTCAAAGTTTTGTATTTTGTAGTCTTGGTGATTGAGTTATTAAATTCTCCAAGTCAATCAATCAGCCAATCAGGTCATTGGTCATTGGGTTATTGCTTTTATCATTTCACCGTATCGCCATTCCACCATTCCCCATTCACTTCATTTACGTTTTTCCGGTACTGCCAAATCCACCACTCCCTCGGGCGGTATCTTCAAGAGTTTGTACGGCTTGCCATTCGGCTTTTTCGTAGCGAGCTATCACCATTTGGGCGATTCTTTCTCCCGACTCAATGACAAAGTCGGTATCGGAAAGATTAATCATAATAATTTTGATTTCGCCGGTATAATCTTCATCAATCGTGCCGGGCGTATTGAGCAAAGTAATCCCGTGTTTGATAGCCAAGCCACTCCGAGGGCGAATTTGCGCTTCATAACCCGATGGCAATTGAATATAAATTCCGGTGGGAATCAAAGCCCGAGCCATTGGTTTGAGCAAAATCGGGGCTTCTACAAAAGCCCGCAAGTCCATACCGGCGGCTCCGGCAGTTGCATATTCAGGTAAGGGATTATTGGATTGATTGATGATTTTTACTTTCATAAATATTTGCCTAGTCAAGGCAATTGATTAAATCAATTTTTTATAAATTCTTGATTACCAGTGAGTTATCTGTTTTTTATGGTTCTTCACCACTTTTCAGGAATGAAAAAAATTTCTTTGTCATTCTGAGCAAAGCGAAGAATCTAAAGCGTTGATTATCAAGAGTTTCAGATCTCTGCAAAATAAATGATTTTTGGTAGGGAATGAAATAAATTATGGTTGAATTGTAAACTAATCGGGAATGAATTGTAATCAATAGTTCGAATAGTTTCTAGTTTCTGGTTCTGAGTTGTTTGCTAAGTATCTGATAATCATCTAGTTACATAAAATATTTAAAATAGCATAATACTACTATACATTTTTTAATTCGCCACTCAGACACTAAGGCACAATTTATTGATTATCAGTATTTTGCGCCTTAGCGTCTTTGCGTGAATACATATTTTGTATAGTAGTATTAAATAGCATAACTATTTGATAATCAATTACTTATAAAAAATGTCCGAAGTATTGGTAATAATTTTACATTTTTTTAATGTTGAGCCAAACTGAGGCATATTTTCACCCGCACCAATGTGCCAAGTTTTTTATTTTATCAATTTTAAATCAATATTTTAACGTGAATATTTTTATAACTAATTGATAATCAAATAATTATAATGTAAAAAATACATTTTTTCGGTAAATTATAAATTATGTTTAAAATAAA
>JALONJ010000289.1 GCA_025455045.1 Microscillaceae bacterium
TGAGGTTTGCAAACCTCACCCTAAGTATAGGGCGGGCGCAAGCGATGCTCTATACACGACAGCCGGGAATCGCGCCCAAACCTCAGGAGTTCAATTTTTTGCCCGATTTGGAAAATCGAACTCTTGCATCATTGATGGAAAAATTTATTTTTTCTTGCCGCCTTCCGAAGCATTGAACATATCTTTGGCGTACTCGATACCGGCACCGTAAGCTCCGCCGTATTTTTTCATCAAATTATTGATGGCATCATAAGTAGCACTTCTCGCCCAGTCGCGTTGCAACTCGAGGGCATATTGGATAGATGTCATTGGTTGCGCTCCGGCTTGAATCATCCGTTGGATAGCCATTTGGTGGGCTTCGGTGCTTACGCCGCCACAAGCATCGGTGATGATATAGACTTCGTAGCCTTCGGCAATGGCACTCAAAACGGGCCCTACAATACAAACTTCCGTCCATAAGCCCGAAAAAACGAGTTTTTTCTTGCCCTTGCCCACGATGGCTTTGTAGGCGTTTACGTCTTCCCAAGTGTTCATTGTGGTGCGGTCAATGGCATTGGTGGCGGCTTCGGGGTAGAACTCTAAGATTTCGCGGAACAAAGGACCCGAAAAGGTATTGCGGGCAACGGTGGTGATGACGGTAGGCACGCCAAAAATTTTGGAAGTTCCGGCAACTACGGCGGTGTTGTTGCGCAACTCGACATTGGAAATACTGGTAGTGGCAAAAGCCATTTGGCTTTGGTGGTCAATCATCACCAAGGTATGATTGGTAGGGTCGAGTAATTTGGGTCCGGGTTTTTGGGCTTGAGCTACCGAAAAGCTAATGAAAGCTAGTAAGGCAAGAAGCGTTGAGAATCTCATTGACTTGTTCATTTTTCTTTTTAAGATTTTAAAATTTTGTAATTGAAAATAAAAACCAAATATTATTTGGAATTAGATTTTGAAAATGGAAATACTTGCACTAAGTAATTTTTCATAATTTATTGATTATCAAGCTATTATGAATATTACTTGGCTTTTTATTGACTTTTTTGATTTCAAAATCTATTTTGTTTTGGTTTCAAAGACAAAACATTGTACGGTAGCGAAAAGTTGAGTAGATTATTCGGTAGTATTTGTAAAAAGTTCGGTTTCAGGGGTGTTATTTGCACTTTTGCGGTACTCGAGGGGCGAAAGTTGGGTTTTTTGGCGAAAAAAATTGGCGAAGTGGGCTTGGTCATTGAAGTTATAAGCCACCGCAATATCATAAATGGGGTATTCGCTAAACCGCAAAAGGGTTTTGGCTTCGGTAATGAGTTGTTGATTGATGATTTCTTTGGGCGACTGACCGGCGATTTCGCTCACGGCTTCAATCAAATATTTGGGGCTGATGTGGAGCATATCGGCATAATCGCTCACGTTTTTGGTGGTGCGAAGGTTTTGTTGGATTAATTTTTTGAATTGATAGGTAATAATGGCTTTGCGAGAGGAGAATTTGTGGTCGTTGATGTCCAATAAGCTGGGTTTGCACAGTGCCTCAATTTTGTGAAAAAGTATGTGCAAGTACAGTTCAATAATGGGCATTGAGCGCAAAATCTCCTGCGCATACTCGTACAAGAGTTTTTCGTAGATTTCGCTGAGTTCGGTAAATGATTCTTGGCTGATAAAGGTAAAAGACTCCGTAGTAGGGTCAAGCAATGAGAACTCTTTGCGGGCTTGGGGGTTGTCTTGGTTGATATGAATTAGTGTTTCTTTAAACATTACTACATAGCCTTCCCAATTGGGGTCGCTTTGAAATTGGATTAATTGCCCGGGCTTGAAGAGGACAATGGCGCATTTTTGATTTAATTCATATTCATTTTCATAAATACTCATTTTGAAATTGGCGCGCCGCATCAGCCCGATTTGATAAAAATTGGTGCGAAACAAGGGCATTTTATCCACTACAGCATTGCCGATTTCTTGTAGTCTAAATACGTGAATATCAGCGTGTTGGCTTCTCACTTGCCCTTTGGCGGCTTGGTGAAACTCATTGAATTCATTAAATTTGTAGATAGAATTAAAGGGCATATTGAGTTTGATTAAATGAAAGCTAATATTTTCAATAGTTCGGATAGTTTCTAAGCCCTCCTGCCCAGCCAGAGGCGGAGGTTTAGTTTCGGGTTATTTACTACATACCTGATAATCAGCAAGTTATATAAATATTTATAAAAATACCCGAAGTACTAATGAGGTAAATTTGTTATCTATCTTGCAATATGTAATTTACGCAAATAATTGATTATCAGATACTTATATTTGGGAAGATGTTGCCTCATTTATCAAAAGCGAATGAGACATTGCAAATATATTTTAAGCGTTGCATACACTAATTTGATTTAGGACTTTTTTAAAAATAAAGTAAACTTTTTAAAAACGTAATCAATTGAAAATCCTCCAAAGGCGGACATGGTCAAGTAATTAAATAATTCCTAATTCTCAATTATTAATTCCTAATTCCTTAGGCACTTACTGCCTAAAAAGTCAGTTAGTAGTAGCAAAACTTGCTTGTTCAATCATACTTATTTCTTCGGAGGTCAAGTCGTAGATTTTATACACATCTTGGTCTATTTCTTTATCTGTATGGCTTATCAAGAGCTTTAAATTGATAGCTTTTTCTTTTTGTTCATTAAAAACCTCAATCCACTCGAGTTCGGTCTTTCTATTCATCGTAGTTTTCAACTTCGCCATTTCGGTCATAAAACCTTGCCAGTCTAACTCATACCAAGATTCCAATGCCTCATTAATTTTTTCTAGTTTGAATTGTGATTTAAGAACTCCAATAAAATTCTTGCTATGTTTAACTAAACTTTGTTGGGTATTAAGTATCAAATCTACTTTCTCACTAATTTTACTTTGCAATACTTGATGTTGAACTATTATAGGTAAAGGCTTCAAATAATTTGGATAAACATCTATGAAACCACCAAATACTGAGCGATAATAAAAATCCATCAATTTACTATTCAAAACCCCCAACAAGTATTTGATAGAAACCAACTGATTTTCATTATAATCTGAATGATTTTTGGGGAGATTATTTTTTTGAATAATAAGAATATTTTTATGAGAAGTGTAAATAGCTCGTGTGTCAAAAGTTGCCAGAATAGCTATTAATCCCGAACTAGCCCTCAATACGATTTTGGGGCTATCAAAAAGCTCTTTGAATTTAGGGGATCTCATTTTTTCGTAAAATCCATCATAATCCAAATAATAATCAATATCAGGGTAGCAATATCTGCCTTTTTCTTTCGATTTAGGTATAGCCGCCCCCTCAATGTAAGGTTTAAAGCCAAATTGTGGGGTTTTATGTAAAGCATCAAATTTACTATGTCCACTAACGAGGTGATTAGTTTCTGTTCTTTGTTCCTTACCGTGTATTTCTGCACCAGTCGATACATAAAAAAGGTTTTCTAGCTCAACTCCTTGTGATTTAATTTTATTTAATAAGCTAAAATTCTTATCTAAGTTTTCGGTACGAAACATATAAGATTCATTTTGCCTATATTTTTCTAAGGCTATTTTATGCTTAAAAAAAAAGACTTCATTTTCCAAACTCAAGATATTTACATTTTCAATGCTGCCTTGTTGTTTATTAATGACAAAAATACAAGTTGGTACAGTGGCATCAGCAAACACTTTGATATGGTGTAAATCAACAATGGATATTAAAGAAAAATCATCAAGAATCCACTTTCTTAAATCTGTGGCAAAAGGCTGGTTTAAAAGCCCAAAAGGGACAATAAAAGAAGTAAAACCTTTTTGATTCAATAATTTCAATGATTTTTCAATAAATGGCACATATAAATCCCACTTTCCCGATAGTTTTTGATAATCTTCAGATTTATTGAAGTATTGCCTTATGGTATAGTCCATATTATTGGCACTGACATACGGCGGATTGCCGACAATCACATCAAAGCCGCCGTTTTGCATAATATCGGCAAATTCTAGTTGCCAGTCAAAGGCTTTGGCAGTGATATTTTTATCTTTTATCAAAGAATTTCCACATTTTATATTGCTGTCCAATAGGGCTAGCGGGTCATTTTTGCTGGCTGACTTGAGCCATAGTCCTAATTTGGTAATCTCTACGCTCTCGCTATTCAAATCAACCCCAAAAAGGTTGTAATTGACAATGTTTTTTTTGATTTGCGCCAAAGATTTTTGGATTTTATTAGGCACAGTCGTAAACAAAGCTCCTCCATTTAAGGCTATTTTTTCAGTTTTTAATTTGCTGGTTACATCTAAGGTCATTTGCCATTCGCGGAGCAGGTAATCAAATGCTTGCGTCAAAAAAGCCCCACTTCCACAGGCTGGGTCAAGTATTTTGATGGTTTCTAAAACCGCTTGGTATTGTTCCCAGAGTTTAATTTGCGCATTTTTCTCGCTTTCACTACTCGGATTATCGGCTAGGTTGGGCAAACCCAATTGGATTTTCTTTTCTTCAAGCCAAGCTCCAATCGTTGATTTGACAATGTATGCCGTAATATTTTCGGGGGTATAAAATATACCTTCTTTTTTGCGCTTATGCGTACTGGTCGGGGTGATTTTTAAATCAATTTTATCGTCGGTTTCGGTATATTCGACCAAAACGTTTTCAACAATATTTTGCTTAAATACCTCGATATCGGTGATTGATTGCTCAAAAATATGCCCTAAGATGTTGATATTCAAATCACTCTCGAAGTCATAATTGCCAATGGCAAGTAATTGTTTAAGAAAAATGTCTTTAATAACAAGGTTATCAATTTCAGGATTTTGTTTGAACAATCCACCATTAAATTTATAAATTCGGGGGGGCAGACCTTCATCTAAAGCAATAAAAAAATTTTTTAGTTGCCGCCACAGTTCGAGCCTATCATTTGCCCAACTTTTGCTGGCTATGTCTTCTATTTCTTTGAGAACATTGTAAGGCAATAAATCATAATCCTTGACTACACTGACAAATACAACCCTATCCATAATCATTTGGGCATACTCGAGCAACTTAAGGGGAGCTATTTGGGGGTTGTGGTTTTTGAGATGATAAAAAAACAATTCTCGCAAAAAATGATAAAATTCATAAAACTCTTTAGTAATATTTTTCTCTTTCTCTTGGCGATTTGCCAACAATATATCAATCGCAGATAGGGTATTTTCATAAAATAATTGCCCATTTGCCAATAAATAATAAAATCGGCTAAACTCATAACTATCATTGAGCGACATAATGTCAAATCTTTCATATTTGGTCATATCACTAGCTAAGTATAAACGTAGCTCTAAAAAATTGCTCACTATCACCCATTTGCAGTTTTCGCCAATTTTGGCGGCATAATTAAAACATTGTTCCACGGGCGAGCCTTTAAAACCTTGTCGGTTTTGTGGTTTATCAAGGGGAGTGCGTGCATCTTTTATCTCGATAACCACCCGTACATCTTTGGGCAACTCTTGTTGGTTACGAATTTTGAAAAAGCCCAGGGCGGCATCTGATTTGGTGCTATCGGTAGCGGTTTTATTTTCAAGTCTCAAATGCCAATCATTAGCATTTTGATAATCATAGTCCAATACTTCGCCAAAAAATTGGGTCAAGAACAAAGGTTTAATTTCCTCCTCTTTGGCTTGCAGATACTTTCCACTGACAATGTTTTTTTGCCAATTTTCAATGATTTGGATTTTTTGTTTATAATTGGGTATGCTATTCCCAAATCCACTTTTTAATCGATTTTTGAGTTCTTTTGCCGAAAATATAGTTGGATGTTCTTGCATCTTTTTAATTTGAATAATCTATACAAAAGTAGTTCTTTTTTTCAATATTTTGTGGGGTTTCTCGTTCCGAGTTCGTTGATGTCTAGTTCTGAGTTTCTAATTTTAGCTTTACAATAGCTCGGGCAGTTTCTAAGCCCACCTGCTCCGTCAGAGGCGGAGGTTTAGTTCCGAGTTATTTACTAAGCATCTGATAATCAGATAGTTACATAAAACATTTAAAATATTATAACTCGTTGATTATCAAACACTTATACATTTACCCGCTCAATCTTAAACCCAAAAACTAATGATATTTGCCACTTATTTCAAATTTTTTAGTTACCTCAATGTCTATTATGGATTGGTCTTTGGTTTGGCTTGGGGATTTTATTGGGGAGCATTTGATGGCTATGATTTTTTTGGTGATGACCTCAGCTATGCCCGTTATGCCCATTATTGGTCAATCAATCAAGGCTACGTCAATCGTGATATTTTTACTCATCGTTTGGGGTTTATTTTGCCAATGGCAGGCTTTTATGCTTTGTGGGGGGTAAATGATACTACGACTACGCTTCTACCTTTTGTGAGTTATGTAGGAATTTTAAGTTTGATTTATCGTTTTTTCTCCCCTAGCAGTGTTTGGATAGCCATTTATGCCGCTATTTTGGTGGGTTTTGATTTTTACACCCTACTTTTTAGCCAAAAAGTCTATCCTGATTTACTGTTGGCTTGGGTGGTCTGGGCATTGGTGATTAGTTTGTATCATCGGGCTAATGATTGGCGAGCTGTTGGTTGGAGTGTGGGATTATTTTTTTATGGTTTTTTGGTCAAAGAAACGATTTTTTATGTTCTCCCTTTGATTTTGTTTGCCGGAATATATGATTTAAAGCTCCGCCAAAATCAGTTTTTTTGGTTGGGTTTTGTAGGGCTGGGTGTGGCGGTGGGCGTGGTATATTTGGGGTTTTATGGCTATTTTACTCAAGATTGGTTTTATCGTTTTCACACCATTCAAAGTGGGCATTATGCCGATGCCACCCACAGTTATTTTGATAAGCCTTGGCAAGCCCTGATACCTCGCCTGACTTATGAGCCGGTTTTGATGTTGCTCAATTCGGGAATGATGCTGGTGTTTTTGCCGACTTTGCCCTCCTTAGGGCGGCTCTATCGGTTGGCGTTTTGGGATACCAAAAACTGGGAATTTTGGTTAGTGGCGGCTTTTATAAGCATTTTGGGAGTGTTTTGGCTGGGTAGCACCAGTTGGCAATTTTATAACCCAATTGGATTGCTAGGGCGAATGATTTTGATGTTGATGCCTATTGCGGCGGTTTTGGCGGCAATCAATTTGGAGCGTGCTACCCAACAACCAAAATATTTATATTTTTTGTGGATAGCTTATGCCTTGAGTGCCATAGGAGTTTATTATGTTTTTGCTTCTAAATTGGCGGTAGTTTATGGCTTGTTGAGTATTTTCTTTGGTTCAATGATTTTATATAAAAGATTGATAATCAATAAATTACATTTCAAAAATCAATTGCTATCGCCGCAAAACTGTTTGGCGGTGGGTTTGCTGGTCATTTTGAGTATTCATCCTTTGTATAGGCTAATGAAGCCCACTGAAACGCATTATGCTACCGAAAAATTAATTTTTCAAAATTATTTACAAAAAAAAGCTCCTACACATATTGTATATGCCGATGTTGCTACTTTGTATAGTTTGGCGTTTATGTGTCGTTTCCAAGTTCCGAAAAATTATACTTTTTTGGCTTATGATAGCCTCAAAACGTATCAGCCCTTGCCCCAAACCCAACAATTGGTCTTTGTCAATCCTGCCAAACTTCAATTTTCAAATCAATACGGTTATCCTATTCCGTCCCAAATTTTGAACCCTCCCCCCACTTGGCAATTAATCATAGATAAACAAGGGGTAAAAGTGTATCAAATTAAATAAGACATTGGGAATTACCAGTAATTCCCAATGTAGAAATTTTAAACGAATATTTAATTTTTTAGAATTTTTATAAATCGAATTTTACATAAAGCATTGATAATGAGGTACTTATTAGAAAGGTTTGTTACCTCCCTTTCTTTTTTCTTGATAAAAAAGAAACAACGAAATCAGGCCTGTACCGAAATTGCACCTGAATTTTACCCGCCAGACCGAAAATTCATTGAGTCGCTCGCTTTGCTCGCTTCATA
>JALONJ010000290.1 GCA_025455045.1 Microscillaceae bacterium
CGAAACGTATGAAGAGACTATTCAATATGCCCAAATTTTATTTGGGCAAAATATCAAAGAGTTCCTTAATACAACTAGAAGTTAACATTACTGGGGGGCAGGGGGCTTAGAAACCAGAAACTGTCCGAACTATTGTTATCAAAATTTCTCAAAAATCGTCTGTACCAAAGGTCTGACAATTTTTGAGAAAATGTAAGTATGCTAAGTAGCTGATAATCCGAAGACTGCAAGTCTATTGTTGAAAAAACTATATTTCAAAGTTGAGTTTAAGTATTTGCCCTTATTTTCCTTTGAATTGCGGCTTACGTTTTTGAATAAATGCCATAATTCCTTCGGTATGGTCTTGCGTTTTACCGGCGTGGTCTTGATAGGTAGCTTCCATTTCCATCATTTGCAACAAATCGGAATGGTACGATTGGTTGAGCATTTTTTTAATCATTCCAATTGACTTGGTAGGGGCGTTGGCGTAGTAATCAGTTTGGGCTTTTAGGGCTTCGTCCAATTCCTCAAGCGGTACAGCTACATTTACAATGCCCATAGTTTGGGCTTCTTTGGCTTTGAGACGTAGTCCTTTGCTCATCAGTTCAAAGGCTTGCGTACGACTAACCAACCGCGAAAGGAAATAAGTAGAACCGGCATCCGGCACGAGGGCTATGTTGATAAATATTTGACATAGTTCGGCTTCTTCGTGAGCTACAATTACATCGCAGGCTAATGCGATTGAGCAGCCGGCTCCGGCGGCTATACCATTTAAGCGGCAAATAATGGGTTTGGGCAAATTGCGCATCAATGGAATAAGCGGGAAATAATTGCGGTAAATGGCGTGCGAACTCGGATTGCCTTGCATATTTTCGGGAGCTTTGAGGTCGTGTCCGGTGCAAAATGCCTTACCCGCGCCGGTCAAAACAATGACACGCACCTCTTTGTCGGCTTCGGCGGCTTTGAAGGCATTGGTCAAATCATCGGCTAATTGATTATTGACCGCATTGTAAACTTCGGGGCGATTGAGCGTAATGGTGAGTACACCCTCGTTTTTTTGATACAATAAAGTTGCAAATTCCATTGATATATTAAATTGGGATAAGTAATTGATGAATGGCAAATCAAGTATAGGCTTTGTGCCAAATTGATGAACCGACTTGTAAATTTAAACGATTATTTTCAAACTAATAAGGATTGACGGCTAAGTAATGAGTTAATTATAAGATGTGCTGATGTGCTAATGTAATACATTAGACTTGCTACCTTCTGATTATCAGCTACTTAGCATAGTCAAATTTTCTCAAAAATCGTCAGTCCGCCTCTGGCGAGTGCAGACGATTTTTGAGAAAATTTGATAAATATAGCATATTATAACCTAATATATTTTTAAATAAATTTTGTAAATATTTGATAATCAATGGGTAGTAAGTCCATTGATTATCAATTAATTCATAAATTCAATTGTTTACTTTATTTTATTCTTGTTCCTAAGAATAAATGATGCTAAAATTAAATGTTGAATGTGCTAGCTCGAGAGTTTGTATTGGGAAGATATTTTGGTTCTTTCGTGAAATTGGGGAAAGATTGTATTTTTTGAAGTTTATTTAAACCCTAAGGGTTTTTGAAACCCTTAGCGTTTGGACTCGATTACCAAATTAACGATTGAACCGATATTTTTTAATAACTCCTTGTTTTTGAGGAGGGTTAGCTCTCAAGCTCTTATTCAAAAACATAATTTTCTACGCCGCCGCACACTCTATTGTATCATAAGCGGACATTATGAATAAGTAACAAATACATTAAATATTTGATAATCAATAAGTTATGAATTGGAATATCTATTGCAATAGCATTTACTTGATTCAAAAGTGCGGCAGTTTTTCAAAACCATTAAACCATATAACAAGATGTGGCAAAACTATCTCAAAATCGCCCTTCGCAATTTGTTGCGCAATCGGGTATTTAGCATTATCAATATTTCGGGTTTGGCACTCGGAATTACCGCTTTTGTATTCATTTTACAATATGTGAGTTTTGAATACAGTTACAATAGTTTTCATCAAAATCTGCCTAATTTGTACCGCGTACTTACCGAAGCCGACATAGATAGCAAACGAGTTACGTATCCTTTCCAAGCTCCGGGCTATGCCCCCATTATGCAAGACCAGTTCAAGGAGATAAAAGCCTATTGTCGGATTACGGGTGGAATGGCATCGGGAGTGGTAACGGCAGAAAAGCCTAATAGTCAAGGAATTAGCTCTTTTCGCCAAGAAAGAATTTGCTATGTGGACGGTAATTTTTTTGAAATCTTTTCCTTCAAAATTTTGAAAGGCAAGGGCAGTGAACTCAAAAAACCCTTTACCGTAGCCATTTCCGAAACCGAAAGCCGTAAGTATTTTGCCAATGAAAACCCCATTGGCAAAAACCTCACTTTGCACAATCAATTTGGCAAGGCGGCTTTTGCAGTCGTAGCGGTGTATGCTGACCTTCCGCAAAACTCTGATATTCAGCGCGATATGCTTTTTTCATTCCAAACCTTGAGCAATGCAAGCTATGTAGGTACGAACAACTGGGCTAAAATTGATAATGTGGACTCTAACTATCTGAATATCATATTGTTATTACAACCGGGCGCAGACATCAAAGCCATTGAACAAAAAATCAATGCTTACAAAAAGAAACTTCGCCCGCAAAACTTTGAAAAATTCAGATTACAAGCCCTGAAAAATGTACATTTGTCGGCTTCATTGAGCGATTATTATGATACCTACGGTAGTTTGGCATTGATGTATTCCTTGATGGCGGTTGGCGTTTTGATTTTGGCTATTGCTTGGTTTAATTATATCAATTTATCTACTGCCACCGCCCTCAAACGTGCCAAAGAAGTAGGTATTCGCAAAGTAATCGGAGCCAATCGGGGGCAATTGATAATCCAATTCTTAGGCGAATCGTTTTTGTTGAATATGCTAGGGGTTGGGCTGGCGTTGTTGTTGATTGAGGTATTTCAAGGTATGTTTAATTGGTTGAGCGACAAGCCCTTAGATTTGACTACCCTAGGCTACAACGGCTTTTGGCTGGGCGGGTTGCTTTTATTGCTGTTCGGAACTATAGCTTCGGGGGCTTATACGGCTTTTGCCCTCTCGCGTTTTCAGCCCGCTTTGACCCTAAAAGGGGCATTTACCACCTCCAAAAGTGGCGTTTGGTTAAGAAAATCTTTGGTAATTTTTCAGTTCAGTATCTCCATTATGCTGATAGTTTCTACTTTTATTTTGTACAGTCAATTGAGCTATATGCGCAACAAAGATTTGGGAATGAACGCCTCGCAAATGCTGGTGATTCAAGGCGCGCAAGTCGGGCGCGACAGCACTTATAGCCAAAAAGCCAAACTTTTTACCCAAAAACTCAGCCAAACACCCTTTATCAAAGCCTATGCCGCCTCGGGTGCAGTACCTACTCGATGGTACAATTTCAGCACCGCCGGCATTACTCGCCTAAACCCCAAAGAAGGTGACGACAAAAAAAGCTATGCTTTTATTACTGTAGATGAAAATTATTTGCCAACTTATCAAATCAAACTTTTAGCCGGTGAAAACTTCCAACGGAGCGATTGCAATGTACCTTGGGAAAAAGTGAAAAGGGTTATAATCAATCGCCAAGCCGCTTTGTCATTTGGTTTTGAATCGGCGGAAAAAGCGGTCGGGCAGGCCATCAAATGGGGCGAAAACCAACAACTGGAAATCATAGGGGTAAGCCAAGATTATCACCACGAGTCATTGCAAAACACTATTCAACCTTTGATATACTACCCACAGATTAATGACCAATATTATTCTATCCGCCTCAATGCCAAACAAATGCAAGGTAAAGTAGCAGATTTGGAAAAATTATATTTAGAAACTTTCTCAGGCAATCCATTTATCTACTTTTTTATAGATGATAATTTTGATAAAAGCTATCGTACCGAGAAGCAATACGGGGCTATCTTTACGTATGCTTCGGGTTTGGCAATATTTATAGCCTGCTTGGGTTTGTTTGGCTTGGCGACTTTTACGGTAGAAGCCCGCACCAAAGAAATCGGTATTCGCAAAGTAATGGGAGCTTCTGCCAGCCAAATTGTGAATCTAATCTCCAAAGATTTTTTAAGATTGGTAATCATAGCTTTCGTAATTGCCTCACCCTTAGCCTATTACCTAGCCACCAAATGGCTAGAGAACTTTGCTTATCGCACCCCGATTTATTGGTGGATTTTTGGCTTGGCGGGGCTTTTGGCAGTTATGATTGCGATCGTAACGATTGGCTTCCAAGCCCTGAGAGCCGGACAAAAAAATCCGGTGGAAAGCCTACGGTATGAATAGGAATAGGCGATATCACGGTCTTATCAATTTTAGAGTTCAAAGTTGGTAATGTGTTTAACAAAATTAATTTTGCTGATTCTACCGTTTTTTGTGGCGGATACCATAACCATTCATATAATCCGCAATTAACATATTATGCAGCCAATTTTGATGATATACAAAGCCATTGTACTCTTCAAATCTTGACTGTTTTTTAGTTTTTTGAAGTTTAGCACAAAAGGGCATAAAATTATACATATTCGCCCAAGCGCGGTAGCGGTTTGAGAATGTCCATGAAAGTAGCGAATTTGATATATTATATATATCGGTCTATCAATTTGATTACTGGTGCAGTAGCAACCCTCAAAATCATAAGCATTAGAAAAACGAAGTGATTGGTTGCATAAATCTATAAACAAGCCCCTGATTATCAAATCATTACAAAAAAAAACCGAAG
Organism: Microscillaceae bacterium; assembly: GCA_025455045.1. GTDB lineage: Bacteria > Bacteroidota > Bacteroidia > Cytophagales > Microscillaceae > JALONJ01. The sequence continues at coordinate 4,774 of JALONJ010000290.1, forward strand.
CGAAAACTTCGTTTTTTTTATGATGGTTTGAAATTGCTAAAAGAGTTTAAAAATTAACAAAAATTTAACATTAATACTTGCACATACAGCTTTCCTGTGCTAACTTTGCAAGGCTTTTGACTAAAATTTTTCTTTCTGGGGGTTCTACAATCAACCAAAATTCTTGATATTTCAAGCATTTTATTTTTTTGCTTTTCTCAAACGGAGAAAGGCAGGAATGTATTTTAGTTCCAAAAGCCCAAAACATTGTATAAACCAATCTGCGAAAGAAAGAACAAAAGCATCCATTTAAATCAATTATTTTTTTACCTAAAACAACCGTTTTTATGAAAAAACAATTTTTCAATTTTTCAATTTTTCAATTTTATTTATTTTTAGTCTGATTTTGTTTTTGGGGGCTTGTACGCAATCTACGGATTGGCTCACCCAAGCCACAGATGAAGCCCAAATAAAACAATCAGCCCAAAATTGGTTTGACCAAAACGCCCAAAATCAGTCAAAAAACCGCCGAAACGCTCTCGCCAACGTATCAAGAAAGCCCGATTGGCATTTGGCAAAACAGTATCTACACCGCGGGCAACCTTTGTTAGAACTGCCATTGGCTTATGAGGGCAAAAACTTGATAGGCGTTTTAGAAAATGACCCCCAAAGTAGAGGGCTAACCAAGCTACTGCTTCGTCAAAATGCCGACCGCAGTTTTACCCCCATTATTATGCGAATATATGCCTCTGGTGAGTATTTGAAAAACCCCAATAACCGCCTAAGCAACAACTCTTTTGGATTGAAAGACCCAAAATTTAGTGGTGAAGTGTATTTTTATGATTGGAACGAAGAGTTTTTGGGGGTTAATCATTATAAAAATGGTAAAATAGTCAAATCGGGGAGAGCCAGCCAAGGCAAGGTTTCGTGCATTACTACTTGCCAAATTCAATATAGTCCAAATGGCGGAGGTGGTGGAGCTGATGATGGACAAGAGTTTAGTGGAGGAGATGCTTATATTACAGTATGCAACCAAACTTGCTACCCGAGTGGTGTAGAACCTATTTATAATTATGACCCCTATTGCCCCTACAACAATTGCGGAGGTAGCTCAGGCGGTGGAAGTGATAATGGGGGTGGAGATAATGGTGAGGGGGATTCAAACAATCCACCTGTTTCCTCTGGTGTAGATGAAAATACAATACTTATAAAAGGAATATCAGAGAATGGAGTAATTCAAGATATACGTGCCTACACTAAATGTTTTACACATGATGCAAACTCTATTTATAAGATAACTATAAATATTGATCAACCTATAGCTGGAAGTCGCGCTGTTATTGCAGACAGCGATGGAAATACTGGTAGTGCTATGATTAAAGAAAGGGCTACTGTTGGGCATACTTTTTTAACATTTGAACAAATTAAAAAGGATGGGACAAGGATCATTCGCTCAATGGGTTTTTATCCAATAGGCTCTGTAGGTGTTAGCCCTAAAAACCCATCTAGTCCAGGAGGTTTAGTAAACGATGAGGAACATAAATTTGATGCTAGCTTATCCCTCAATATGCCAACTTCAACGGATTTTTATAGGGTTCTTAATACTTTTTCATCCTATCATATCTATAATTATAAAGAATATGATTTGTATACCGATAACTGTACAAGTGCCTGTTTAACTGCTTTAAATGAAAATGGTATAAAGCTACCTGTAACTCCTGGAAGCTTTATATTAGGGCTTGGTAGTAACCCTGGTAATTTAGGAGAGGATATTAAAAGTCTGCGCGAAATAAAGGGATATAATTATAATACTCCAAATTATTCATATATATTTTCGGTCAATCCCTCTGGCGGAGTAGCCCCTAAAAACCGGGGATTTTGTAATTAAATATTTTAAAATTATGATTAAATTAATCTTATTATTGGCAATTTTTGGTTTAATGATGTGTAATGATTCCTCAAAATCAGTTAACTGGGATGATATGACGGAACTTATCATTTATAAAACTCAGGAAGAAAAGTTTGATGAATTATCTGCTGATGAGATGGCTAAGATTGAATTTGTAAAAGTAAATTTAGCTGAAGCCAAACAGATTCTGCAAAAAGCCCAATTGAGTAATGGTAAAATGTATCTTTGGAAAGGGCAATTTTGGGCTAAAGCCTCTTTTGCCAATGGTGAAACTTCCTTAATTAGAATAAGTCGTTATGGGGGCTTTTTTTACAATGATAGTAATAAATCTACTTATAGTTTTCAAGATTCGGCCGAATCAAGCCGATGGCAAAGTATGATATCGAAGACTTTAGGTACAGGAGAGATAATTAGATAAGGTTTACTTAATATGCTAGGTTTCAAAGCCTAGCATATTTACTAAAGTACTCTACTGCCCGAATTAAAAGATATAACTGTAGAGTACTACAAGCAAAATATCAACAATTACAAACTTCCCTAATGATGAGTATTTCACAAAAACGGGGTTTATTTCCTGCTGTTTTTTTGCTTAATTTGGGGATTTTTGACCCGAATGGATACTGACCAATTTACGGCTTATAACTCACGTTATGATTACAATTTTTTAAGAATAGGCTGGTTATCAGAGCTTTTCTCTTGGAGCAATTGTGATAACTTTGCTATGGTTAGTTTACTACTTAGCCTTATTTGCCTATATATTTCCTATAAAATCCTCAAACTAAGGAGTATATTTTTAGGGATTGAGACAGTTTATATGGGTTGGAGATGGCTTTTTTTGCGTGGTACTTATAGAAGTTATAGTTATGGGGGAATTACTTGGGATACTGAGCTTATATTTTATGATGCATTGAATATTGGATTAAGATTATACCTTTTGCTTTGGCTATTGGGGCTAAATATTTATTATCATATAGTCTGGCTTCTATTATTTGCTATTTTTTATTATTACAAAGCACTGTATTTAGAATGGCAATTGTTTGTTTGTTTTTGACCTTTTCAGCCTACCATGTTTCCAAATATAGCTGATTGTACTTGCGCGTTTCCCAATGCGCCTAGCATAAAAATAGATTTAACTTATTGATTATCAAATAATTACAAAAAAAACCGAAGCGAAAACTTCGGTTTTTTTATTGTGATAAAAATCATTCAACGCCAGACAAGTATGGGTGATTTTTTTATAAATCATTCATTATCAAGCACTTATCTCAACATT
>JALONJ010000291.1 GCA_025455045.1 Microscillaceae bacterium
GTCGCTCGCTGAAGCTCGCTTCAAACCGAATTTTTGCGGATTTCGTTCCAAAAATTCTAGGGTTTCGCTAAGGGCAATTTAATGAAAAATACATCTAATACCTTGATTGTCAATGACTTACAAATAAGTGTTTTTTTTAGCAAATACAATTAAAATATTAACATTTATTTAATTATTTTATAGTGGGAATTGCTGATTCTTTTCCTAGGTATTTGCTAAGTGCTTGATTATCAGTTAGTTATAAAAAAATATTTGAAATAGCATAACTGACTGATAATCAGGTACTTATAAAAAATGTCCGAAGTATTGTATATCAAAGTCAAACGCAATCATTTTTGATTGCGTTTTTTTTATTGCCGGATAATGAGGTTTTGTAAAATAAATTTGGTTCTTCAGCCTTTTTCAATAAAAATTGTAGTGCAGGCTGTTGAGCCTGCCCGCGTAAATGAGTTTCGGCTGAGAATAATGCGAAAACCTTCTCAAAATGGGCAAAGAAGCCTAAATTTCACACTTTTGTCAGACATTTTGTTGGTTTGTGTGCGTTAAGCCCTGCTTTGGTCTGAAAAATCTCCTCGCTCCTTACTCCTCCATAATTGTAAATCCTGAGCCATAACTATTTGATAATCAGTATATTAGCTCCGAATTGGTGTTAAATATTCGTTAAAAAAAACGATTATAAGACTTAACATTTATTTTTCGTAGAAATTTGTAACAAAATTTTTAAACAATTTTTATATGAAAAGACTGCTAAATTATAGTCTAAGTTTGTTTTTAGCGACAATTTTGAGTGTTCAAATTGCCCAAGCTCAATTAAATATGCCTCAGCCCAGCCCTTCTTGCAAAATAGTGCAAAAAGTAGGATTAGGCGATGTAACTATCAGTTATTCGCGCCCCGGTGCCAAAGGCAGAGTCATTTTTGGTGATTTAGTGCCATTTGGCAAAGTATGGCGCACCGGAGCCAACTCGCCAACCAAAATCAAATTTGAAGCCGATGTAATCGTAGAAGGAAACAAAGTTGCGGCAGGCGAATATTCGTTATTTACCATTCCTGACAAAACTGAATGGACAATCATTTTGAACAAAGACCCCAAAAATGCCAATGCTCCCGGCTATCAGGAATCGGACGATGTAGCCAAATTTAAAGTAAAAACCAATGCTACCCATCAGAGTGTTGAGTCATTTACTATCAATTTTACCGATTTGAACTATGCCTCGGCAAATGTGGAAATCAGTTGGGAAAAAACTTCGGTCAAATTTAGAGTTGAACAAGAAGTAGATAGCAAAATCAAAGAACAAATCACTCGCCAACTTGACCCCAACCGCGATGCCGGTTTATACTACCAAGTAGCTTCTTATTATTTTGAAACCAATCAAAAAAACGAAGAAGCACTTAGCCTCATTACCAAATCGGTAGATATGGCTCCGCGTTTTTGGACTGTGCATTTGAAAGCCAAAATTCAAGCGCGTATGAATGATAAATCGGGCGCAATTGCCTCTGCCGAAAAGTCGAAACAATTGGCAATTGAAAACAAAAACGATGATTATGTAAAATTGAATGACAAACTCATTGCTGAATTAAAGAAAAAGTAAATAATTTTTTTCATACACTCAAAAAACCGTTGGACAAATTGCTCGGCGGTTTTTTTTATGCACAATACCTTGCCCAAGGAGAGTTTTTTGCTATAAATTTTGTTAAATTTGTAAAGGAATGAATAGTGAATAATGTAAAATGAATAATTTTGTAATTACCTGAAAATCAATATGTTACCAAAAAATATTGTACGCATTATTTTTTTCTTGTTCGGCAATTTTTAAAATCAATTCACAATAGCTCGGACGGTTTCTGGTTTCTAGCTCCGAATTATTTTGCTAAGCACTTGATAATCAGGTAGTTAGCTGCAATTAGAAAAAATTATAAATAGCTGATAATCCATTAGTTATGAAAATTTGCAAAGTATTGTAAAAGCAATTTAAAAAAATCATTTTAAAAAATATATGTATCTATCATTTAAGCAAATGCCCGCCCAAGCGCGCGTGTGGGTGTATCAAGCTGACCGCCCCCTGACCGAAGCCGAAAAATCGGTCATTCAGACCCAAGCCGAAGATTTTTTGCAAACTTGGACTGCTCATCAGCAAACCCTAAAAGCCTCATACTCAATATTTTATGACCGTTTTTTGGTGATTGCGCTCGACGAAGACTATCAACAAGCCAGTGGCTGTTCGATAGATGCTTCGGTGCATTTTTTACAAAAAATAGAGCAAGAATTAAAGCTCAGTTTGTTAGACCGCAGTCAGGTGGCTTTTTGGGAAGGTGAGGCGATTCGTACCGAAAAACTTGCCCACTTAAAACAAAAAATTGCCGAAGGGGTCATTCAAGCCGATACACAAGTATTTGTCAATACAATAAGCAATGTAGAACAATTGCACAATGACTGGCAAAAACCTGCCCGACAAACGTGGTTGAGTCGCTATTTTTGAAGGATTTGTTAGGAAACAGCTATATGATAAAGTAAAATTTTTAAAACCATAATTGATTGAAAATCCTCCAAAAGCGGACACGGTCAGGCAATTACATAATTCTTAATTCCCAATCATTAATTTCTAATTCCTAGGTATTGCCTTATTTTGCCAAAGTCGGGGGCTTTGGCTTTTTTTATTTTAAAACGTGTAAATATACGCCCAATAAATCAAAACAAATTGAATGGCAAGTCTTAGCCAAAGTGTCCAAGTCGGAATTTTGCGAAATTTTTTGCCTTGTATTCGGGCTATGAGCATATATATATTTGCCGGATAAACTACTATCAACAAGGCTATCACGCCCCAAGCCGCCCAAATACGAGTAGCTGGAATAAGCAAGCCAATGCCCAAGACAATTTCGGCTACGCCACTCCACTGCACAATGGCGCGCGGATTGGGCAAAAAGGGCGGCACCATACTCAAAAAGAATTTTTCTTTGGTAAAGTGGCTCACCCCGGCAAACATATACAATGCCGCCATCAAAACCAAACCTAGGTAATATCCAATCGTTGCCAAATCCATCTTGAACTTTATTTAATTGATTATCAGTTATTTGCTGTTTAAAAATATTTGAGTTTGCCTTTTTAAACTACCGCCAAAAGTACACAATATTTTGTAATGATTCAGCCAAGTAGTATAACAAATCATATTTTTAGGTACAAGAAATGAAGTTCACAACCTTTGCGGATTGGTAGGGCAAATCTTGAATATTGACCTCGAGTGCTGTTTATTTGAAGGCATTTAGTCGGTAAATACTACATTAATCAATTAATAAAAATTCATAACTTATTGATTATCAATTAGTTACAAAATTCACCATTCATCTGAGATATAAAGCTGTTGCTCCATCGCATCAGCCGAGCTGGCTACAATATCAATGGTGGACTTGAGGTCGGCAGAGTCGGCGGTTGCCAAAATTTTGGCAGTAAAAACAATAAAATAATTTTTGTTTTCATACACCAATTCCCAAGCTCCCAGCTTTTTTTGCGAATTATCCAACAAAAGCATCGAGAGTTTGTCGGCATCAGGCTTATTGGGCGATTGATAAATGACCGAATATATCTCTCTAATCTCCAATTTGTCATAACTGCTGGTATTGGAGTGGATAAACAGCATTTGCGTGCGGTTGCCGACCGGCACGGTAAATTGAAAAGTGCCGTCCGAAGATTTGGTTTGGTATTTAAAATTTAATTGGTTCAAATTGTCGATGATACGCTGGTCGATATTTTGAGCAAACCCGCCCCAATTGTTCAAGCCCAAAAGCATACAAAATAGCCCGAATATTTTAAAATTTTTCATATAACTCCTTGATTTACTATGATTTACGATTAATTAACGCAAATTTGGTGCTAGTAGTGTATCAAGGGCGGAAAAACTAAATTGATAGTGTATAAGTCGTTGATAATCAATGGTTTAATGACTCGATTTAGGCAGTATCTTCTGCCTTGTTATGGTAAAAAAATTAGATTTATTCGGCAAAACTACAACACTGTCAAAAGAATTTTGGCAATGTTGTAGGCATCATCAATACCACGATGATGACTGCCCTCTAGCGGTATTTGCAAATAATCCAAAGCCCCGTTCATTCCCAACTCGTGACTCAATTGATGTTTGATTGAAAACCAAGTTTTGAGGTTTAGATGTCCGTCACCAAATGGATAACCGACTTTGCGCAACTCACAATTGCGCCCAAATTGCTTGCGGTCATAATCGCCCCAACTCACCCACAGGCGCGAGGGCGCGTCAAATTCTCGGCGAATAATTTTGCAAACTTCCTGAAAATCAATGCCTTCTTGGGCTATCATTGCCGGAGTGATGCCGGTAAGTTCAGTACAAAAATCGCTGATTTCGGAGGCTATGGGCTTTACCAAATAGCCTGTTTTGAGTTCGATGCGCTTGTCGGCAACATTGACCAGCGAGATACCTACTTCAATAATTTCGCTGACTTGCCCTTCGGGAGCTTTGCCTTCCCAACAAGTCGACTCCACATCGACCACCAAAATTTTATCTAATTTTTTTGCCATAAATTGATGTACTTAGGAATTAATAATTAGGAATTACGAATTGGGAATTATATAAATACCTGATTTCCAATTAATTACATTTTTTGAAAACGACACTTTATTTTAAATTCATTCCTTATTTGCTAAGGAATTAGAACAAAATAATGCGTACAATATCTTTTGATAACATCTTGATTTTCAAGTAATTAAAAAATTATTCACGATTCATTCCTTAATATGTATGACAAAATTAATTTTCCAATTATCAAAAATAGCTAACTGTCTGATTATCAATGGTTTATGCTTTTCAAGCAAAATTTCATAACTTACTGATTATCAATGAGTTACGGATTTTAATAAACTAATTTTTAAAAGCTGTTACACATATTGATTCCTAATCTGGCTATCTAGTAATTATCATTTCACTCCTCGCTTCTCACTCCTAAGCATTAAACTCCTCGTGCAATTGCCCAAAAATTTGTTCACAAAGTTGATTCATTTCTTCAATCAAATCACCCAATTCGTGATATTGGTTTACATCTTTGGCTACAGCTTCCATTTGCTTGGCGTTGGCATTGAGGCGGCTCATACCCATCAAACCGAAGGAGGTTTTGAGCTTGTGAGCCAATTTGCTAACCTGCTCATAATCAGCCGTTTGGTAGCAAGTATTGATTTCGCCCAAGATAACGGGTGTTTTTTCCAAAAACATTTTGACCATTTTGCGAAGCATTGGCTCGTCATTGTTAAACATTGATCGCATTTTGCTGAGGTCGTATAATAGGGGTTCGGCTTCAATTAGTGGATGGTTTGTATTAGCTTCGGCGTAGGTATTGGTCAGGGTTTTAGCATAATTGAGTCGGTTATTTTTTTCGGTTTTTTTGACCAAACCTGAGATACTTCGAAACAACTCGGCGGGTTCAAAAGGTTTTGAAACATAATCATTCATACCGGCATTGAGGTATTTGTCGCGGTCGCCCTTGATGGCATTGGCAGTAAGGGCAACAATCGGAATTTCTAATTTGAATTGGTTGCGAATGATTTTGGTAGCTTCTATCCCACCCATAATCGGCATTTGAATATCCATCAATACAACATCATAGGTATTGCCGGTGATTTTGCGAATTGCTTCTTTGCCATTTTCGGCGACTTCAACGGTTGCACCCCATTCTTCCAAAATAGTAGTTGCCAAAAACTGGTTAATGTCGTGGTCTTCGGCAAGCAGGACTTTGATACCACTCAAATCGCCTTCTTCTTTTTCGGTTTCTTTGCGTCTGATTAGGTCTTTTTCAATTCCAGTATTAAATTCTAAAGTAAAATAAAAAGTAGTGCCGGTGCTTCGGCGACTTTGTACGCGCAATTCGCCGCCAAATATTTCTACCAATTGTTTGCTGATAGACAAGCCCAAACCTGTGCCGCCGTATTCGCGGGTAATGCTTTCGTCTTCTTGAGTAAAACTCTCAAAAATCAGATTGAGTTTATCCTCAGCAATGCCCTTGCCGGTATCTACCACTTTAAACTCAATCAAATTGGCAGTTTCGGTTACACCTACCAAATTGCACTCAATTTCGACACTGCCCTGATTGGTAAATTTGATCGCATTATTGACCAAGTTTAATAAAATTTGATTCAACCGTACGGGGTCGCCAATCAGTACAGGATTGATGCGCTTGTCCACTTCATAAAACAAGCCTATGCCTTTTTCTTCGGCGCGGTAGCGGATGGAGGTACACAAATGGCGAATCAAGCGGTACAAATCAAAACCGACTTTATCAATCACAATTTTACCGGCTTCAATCCGCGAAATATCCAAAATATCATTGATAATCACCAGCAAATTGTCGGCAGAGGCTTTGATAGCTTCGTGATAAGTGGCTTGTTTGGGGGTGAGTCCGGTTTTTTGCAAAAGCCGAGTCATTCCCAAAATAGCATTCATAGGTGTGCGGATTTCGTGGCTCACATTTGCCAGAAACCGCTCTTTGGCTTGGCTGGCTTCTATGGCTTTGGTTTTGGCGACAATGAGTTCTTCTTCTTGTTTTTGTTGTTCGGTAATATCTTCGGTAAAAATAATAATGCCTTCTACTTTCTTTTCCAAGCTATACCACGGGCGCACCTCCCACTTAACCCAACGTTCTTTGCCAAAACGGTCAAAGATTTTTTCTTCTTCTTGCTTATGAATTTTACCTTTCAAGCCTTTTTTCAAAATTTCTTGCCAGGATTCCGACATATTGGCAAAAATTTCGGGGTAGGTTTTGCCCAATACTTCGTTTTCGTGCAGTTGATTATCCTCAAACCAACGCTGGCTGGCAATTACATAGTTTAAATGATTGTCAAACATCGCAATCGCCGCCGGAGCTGCCTCCACAAATGAGCGTAGCTGGTCTTGTTTTTTGTGCAAAAGGGCATTTTTGAGCGAGTCGGCAAAGCGTTGAATGATAGGCTCGAGTTTTTTGAGTTCGTGAATGATAAAGTTTTCTTTGGGCTGGGCGCAATATATTTTGACAAAACCAATGTCTTTCAGCGTAAACAATACATAAGCACCACTTTGAATATTCGGGCGATTGATAAGTGCTTTAAACTCTTCGGGTTGGTAATCATAAATGACTGAAATCGGATTTTTGAGATAGCGTATCAAATGATGATTCATACTGATAGACGTGGATATGACTTTGGTTTCGGGATAGACAAATGCCAAATCATACGCTACGCGCTCGCCTTTGTATTCGGGTAGGTTGCGGTTTTTAATCCACACTGAAGCATAATCAAAATTCTTTTTTTTGAGTAAAACCGTTAAAAACTGATGGCAATTTTCCGAAAAATTCAAAGAATGTCCGACTGCCAAAGATAATTCATAAAGTAATTGTAAATCATCAGCGGTGAGTTGGCTTGTTTCATTGTGTTTCATAATTTTCTAAAGCCTCGAGATTAGACTTAATGCTTTGATTTTAAATAGATTGTGTAAATAAATCCTGTACTTCATAGAAATTAAAAGATAAGTATTTGATTCAGGCTTTCACAAATCGTCCTTTGAGCAATACTCAATTGACTGATTATGAGGGGTTTATTAATTTGAAAATGCAATAATTTTAAACTTTAACGCAATGCTGAGAAATAAGCTATCAAATGTAGTAAAAAAATAGACAATAAACGATTTTTGTCAATGAAGTATTCATTAACTTAAATCGTAATTAGGTGCATTTGGTTGAAAAATAAAGAATCTACGAAATAATTACAATCCTTCGCCAACATTTTTTACCTTTGTGATACAAGCAACTTCTTGAATCAATACTTCGGACAGTTTCTAGTTCTGAGTTATTTGCTAAGTATCTGATAATCAGCTTTTACATAAAATATTTAAAATAGTATAACTATCTGATAATCAATTAGTTATAATATTACATTTCGTTTTGGAATTTAAGATTCCTAATTCCTAATTCGTAATTCCTTTCTTTAATATTTATGGAAAACTTTACCTCTTATAATCCTACCAAAGTTGTGTTTGGCAAAGGTGTAGTCAGCAAACTCGGCAAAGAAGCCGTCAAATATGGCGACAAAGCCCTCATTTTGATTGGCAAAGGCTCAGTAAAGAAAAATGGAATCTTGCAAGCCGTTGAAAATCAATTAGATACAATGGGTATCAGTCATACCTTGTACGAAGGCATCAAATCCAACCCCATTTATCAGGACTGTGATAAAGCCGTAGCCCAAGCCCAAGAATTTGGTGCAGAAATGATTGTTGCGGTTGGGGGCGGCTCGGTCTTAGACTCGGCGAAGGCAATCGCGGTTGGTTTTTATGCCAATCATTCGGTTTGGGATTTTTATGCCGCCCAAGCCCCGCGTCCGGCTTCGGCTTTGCCCATTATTTCGGTTTTGACTTTGGCGGCTACCGGCTCCGAAATGAATTGCTTTACCGTAATTCAAAACGATGAATTGCGCACCAAAGGCTCTTATGGCAATCCTTTGCTCTATCCCAAAGTATCGTTTCTTGACCCCGAATACACCTACTCGGTATCACCGGCTTATACGGCTTATGGGGTGGTCGATTTGATTTCGCATTGTTTGGAAGCTTATTTTGATACGAGCAACTCGCCTTTGAGCGATTATATGGTGTCTGACATCATCAAATTGGCGATTGAATACGGGCGCAAAGCAGTAGCCGAACCCAACAACTATGATGCCCGTGCCAATGTGATGTGGCTGGCAACAATGGCTCTCAATGGCTCTCTGGATGCCGGAAAACGCGGGGGCGACTGGGGAGTTCACGGCTTAGAACATAGCTTGAGTGCTTTGTATGATGTGCCACACGGAGCAGGTTTGGCAATTGTGTATCCGGCTTGGCTCAAGTTTCACAAACCACAAATTGCCGCAAAATTGGATTTTCTTGCGCAAAGAGTTTTTGGATTAGACAAAAATGCTGAAGATTTCATTCAGGGTTTGGAGGCTTTTTTTGCCGAAATTGGTGCGCCCACGCGCTTGAGTCAGGTAAAAGTCAGTCAATACCAACACGCCGAAATAGTTACCAATTTTATCAACACCCGCGCTAATGGGCAGTTTTTCAAATTGAATGAAGGGGTTTATCAAGCTATTTTGAATTTGATGGCATAGGCATTATATAATCAATTGATTTTCAGATAGTTACATTTCTTGAGCTTCGGCAAAGTTTTAAACTTTGCCGAAGCTGAATGAAGCGATTTTGGCTGGAGAAACCATTTTTTATTGAATATAAACTATTTTGTATAGTATTGGAAACTCTGTAAAACTCTAAAACATAATATAAATACTTGATTATCAATATTTTACAAATAAAATTTAATCTTAAAGGCTTTACCAATTGGACGTTTTTCCAAATTAAAATTGGTCATTTTTAGTTATTTTTTGCTTTTCTGGGTTAAAAACATCTTCAAAATCGGATTTTATCCTATTCAATTGGGTTGGCTATTTCAATTAAGAAGTTAAAATGCTTGAACTCGAGCAAATTCGCTCTGAAAAAGTGGAAATTCTTAAGAAAACGCCCAATTTTATATTGAATTACGATACCAAATTGATCATTTTAGTAAGGAAATTGTATCGTAAATAACTCATAATCAATTACTTATGTAAATTAAAAAAGTTTGTGAATAGGGCAAGCCGCCAAAATTTCGCGTCCAAAAATATAATTGTCATCGCCCGCAAAAGTACTGACTGTACCACCGGCTTCTTGAATGATTAATGCTCCGGCGGCTACGTCCCAAGGATTGAGATTGTATTCAAAAAAGCCCTGAAAACGCCCCATAGCCACATAAGACAAATCAACTGCTGCCGAACCCATCCGGCGCAAGCCGTGAGTTTTGTACATCAACTCGCGGATAATATCCAAATAAGCCGGCATTTGCTCAAAATCTCGATACGGAAAACCGGTAGCCAATAAACTTTCGTGTAGGTTTTGGATAGGCGATACCCGGATTTTTTGTTCGTTGCAATAAGCTCCACCACCCAGCCAAGCGTGAAAACACTCATCACGATTGGCTTCGTGAACTACACCTACCACCATTTTATCTTGATACATAAGCCCAATGCTCACCGCAAAAATGGGTAAACCGTGCAAAAAATTGGTAGTGCCATCAAGCGGGTCAATAATCCAATGAAAATCGCGCTCGGTTTTGGCTTTGAAATCGGGGTTTTCTTCGGTGATAAAACCGGCTTCGGGCAAGATTTCTTGCAAACGACTTACAACGGTATTTTCAGCTTCCCTATCTACATACGATACCAAATCATTCATACCTTTGGTTTCGATTTTGGAGATGTCGAAAGCGTGAGATTCTTTGCGCAAAAAAAGGGCAATCTGAGAGCTTAAATCGGTTACTTGACGGCAGATGTCGGCAAAATCGCGGGAGTTCATATCAATTTTATTTTGTGGTTTTTGAGCCTTGCTTGCAAAGATAAAGCATTGACCAAATACTTGGCTGTTTCTAAGCGCAATACTTTAGGGAATTTTTGAAGCCTAATGATTACACTTCGCCAAAAGCAAGTTATCAGGTATATTTCAAATTTTGGTTCTTCACCACTTTTCAGGAATCTAAAAAGTGGTAAAGAGCCAAAAATTGGCGCTAGAAACAAACAAGTCCACAAACTATCAAGGCGTGAATTTTTCTTGAAAAGGGCGAATGAATTTTTCGTCTTGGGAAGAATCCAAAACCGCAAAAACCACTTTGCGAAACACATTGCGAAAAGCCCCTTGTAGCAAAAACTCACCAAAATAAGTGGCTACTTCGGTGGGTTGGTTTTGAAATACCCCACAGCCCCAAGCCCCCAAAACCAATGCTTCGTATTGATGCACAACCGCCAAAGACAATATTTTTTCGGTGCGGGCGCGCATTATTGCCGGTATTTGGGCAAATGCCGCCGGTTTTTCGTGTTTGGCATTCATTCCATTTTGATTGACTGCCGGTGAAGTAACAAAAGAAACCTTGTAATAATCGGGCAACCAACCCCCGTCTTCGGCTCTAAAAATAGGCACATCCGGCGAATAAATCATATTGTCGGTATAAAGGCAAGTATTCAGCGCGCGGTGCGTTTCGTAATAGCCGGGGGCTTTGAGCAAGCAAGGGTACAAGCCGCCCGCTCGCGCCAAACTTTCTTCCTGAGCTTGCGCCCCTCCCAAAAAGCCTCCTCCCGGGTTTTTTGCCGAAGCAAAATTGAGCGCATACACTTTGCCCAAACCGGCTTGAAGCAGCTTTTGGCAGGCTTGTAAAGTTGTGCTGTTAACTACCTCAAAATCAGTCGTTTGCTTAGTTACCTTACTAGCTAAGACTTGATTTCTTTGCACAAAAACTTGGGTAAAGTCTTCGGGGCGGTAGTGAATAGTATTTTGTTGGGCAGTAGCTAGGGCTTGCGCAATAGCTATTTTTTCGTTTTGCGAATTGAAGTAATATCCCTGTTTGCAAGCCTCCAAGGTTTGCTTGGCAAATAGACTTAAGGTGGTTTTTTTGGTCATAAATTTAAAATAAAATATTCTAGTAACTAATTGATAATCAGCTATTTATAAAAATTGTATTTTTCTATGTTACAATACTTCGGATATTTTTTATAAGTAATTGATTATCAGCTAGTTATGCTATTTAATACTATTATACATTTTTTAATTCGCCACTAAGACACTAAGGCACAATTTATTGATTATCAGTACTTTGTGCCTTAGCGTCTTTGCGTGAATACATATTTTGTATA
>JALONJ010000292.1 GCA_025455045.1 Microscillaceae bacterium
ATTCATTTTGCTTGGTAATGTTCAGAATCACTGAAAAGCGAGAGCTTTTCAGAATTCAATGGAATTCCCAAAGGCAATTCCTGAAAAGTGGTGAAGAACGATTTGCTCTAATCAATTATTAATCAAAATTTAAGTATTTTGTCAATCACGTGAACTACGCCATTGGTAGCCACTATATCAGCTTGACTTACTTTGGCAATATTCCTTTTGGCATCAACAATTTGCACACCTCCCGAAATGGCAATTTTAAATTTGGCAGTAGATAAAGTGCTTTTTTCATCACCATCTTTTAATAAATGAGCAAATGTGCGTCCGCTTACAACGTGGTATTTCAAAATATCGGCGAGTGCGTCTGGGTCAGCAGCTTCTATAGCAGCGATAGTAGGATACCCCGCAGCAATAAACGCATCATTAGTGGGCGCAAAAACCGTTAAGGGGTTAGTGCTTGACAATAGCGTATTAATATCAGTGCTGCCTTGGCTTGCGCGTGTAACTGCCGCCACTAAGAAACTCAAATTGGCATCGGATTGGGCGGTTTGCACGATATTGCCAAGGGCAGGATTTAGCACATTGTCAATGATGTGAATAACCCCATTATTTGCCTGAATATCAGCATACAATACTTTTGCTCCATTGACAAATACACCCGCAGAACTTTTGTTGGTATAAATAATTCCATTAGTAGTTAATAATGAATTTACTGGATTATTTACAGTCGTTGGA
Source organism: Microscillaceae bacterium (assembly GCA_025455045.1). Classification (GTDB taxonomy): domain Bacteria; phylum Bacteroidota; class Bacteroidia; order Cytophagales; family Microscillaceae; genus JALONJ01. The sequence continues at coordinate 724 of JALONJ010000292.1, forward strand.
ATATCCGTTGATTGCACTTTGGCGTTGAGTCCGTGGTAAGACAATATATTGGTCAGGCTAGGTATTGCCAATCCTTCTACGGCGGTCAGCGCAGCGGCTTCATTGGCAACCTTCAAAAACTTGATAAAAGCAGCATCAGTTGGCGCAAAAAGCGACACTTGGTTAGTTCCGCCAAAAGTTGCCAACAATCCCGTTCTGGTCAATGCTTTTTCCAAAATATCAAATTCGCCATTATTGGTTATCAAACCGGAAATAGTTATTGGGCTAGGGAAAATTATTTTATCCAATACGTGAAACATTCCATTCAGGGCTTTGACATCTTTAATGGCTACATTCGCCACATTGCTGGCAAAACCTAAGCCGGTAATTTTCACCCCATTGGTAGTACTTACCGTAAAATTTTTGCCGGTGTTGCGAGTGCTTACATTTCCGTTGGTTAAACTGCCCGACATTACTCTGCCACTAATGAGGTGGTAAGTCAATAAATCAGTCAAAAAGGTGGCATCAGCCCCATTGACAGCATCATTGGAAAAAAATCCGGCGGCTCGAAAAGCATCATTGTTGGGGGCAAATAAGGTTAATTCTTCACTAGCCCGTAGTGTAGCCCCAGCATTGGCTTTAATAACCGCCGTATTCAAAAGGCTAAAATTCCCGTTACCGGCTACTATCTCATTCAAATTGGCAACTCTGATACCTTCATCAAAATCATTTTTTTCGCAAGAAAATAAAGCAATTACCAACAATAAACTCAAAATAGGGAGGAGTTTTTTAAATGTATTCTGTATATTTTTCATCATTGAAACATTTTAAAAGTTTGGCACACTTTGATTTTTTAAAATTCATAAGTACTTGATAATCAATTAGTTAAATAAAATTGAACAATTCATCAGTTTTTGTTAAATTATCAGCTATTTGAATCTTAAGTTTGATTTTTTTTAAATCAAAGCGTGCGAAAAAATTACATTAAATTTTAGTTTTTGTTTATCCACAAATCATCCATCAAATTATCATCGGTGTTGCCAAATTGTCTTTGCAAAGCCTCATTATAATTGGTGGTATTATTGATTTTTTCATTGTTGGGATATTTCCAACGTTTCGGGATTGCATTGCCCGGTGTACCAGTACCTACCCCGGTGGCAAAAGTTGGTACGCCGGTTCTACGCCAATTGTAAAAAGACTCTAAGCCGGAGTGTTGAAACAAAGCAAAGTATTTTTGATTCAAAATTTGATTCAAACCATTTGCATTGTTGCCTTGATATTTTACCGCCGTTTGGGCTAAATAAGTGCTTACATTGGTGCTTACAGTAGTCAGCGTTGCTTGCTCTTTGTTGGTAATCGCAATGTTTGCGCCATCAAAAATACCATACAATAGCATTGAGGCTCTAATACCATTGTTGTAATAGGCTTCGGCATCGCCGGTAGCCCAACCTCGATTGATGCCTTCGGCAAGGTTAAAACACATTTCGGCATAACCAATTTGAATGCCCGGTTCGGGACCGAGGAATGTAGAATAATATCTTTTTTGATTGATAAAAGAATATTCGCCATTACCGGCTTTGAAAGTCATATCATCTAAACCTTCTGCGGCGGGTGCGCCCACAAAAGCCGCAAAATCAGTCGGTTGTACGCCGGCATTTAATTTGGCTTGTGCTGGAGTAGCCACTGCAAAGGCTCTGGGGTCATTCAAAGCAGTCAGACCATTCAAATAAGTAGCACACATATTGTAGCGTTGGCTGTCAAAACCAATATTGCCCGGGTTTTTGGGATAGAAATTAACTGTAGTATTGTATTTATACTCCAAATTATCGCTGGGTCCACCCATTATCGGATATTCATTTGGATTGGACAATATTTGGGCAAATTTGGCTTTGATACCCAAATCGGCATCATTTTCTTTTTTGCTTAAGCTAATCAAAACACGCAATTTGTAAGTATTGACTACCTTGCGCCAAGAAAGTAAATTATTACCTAAATAAATATCTCCCAACAAGCTTTGGTCGTTAGCGGCAATTAAAGTTTTCAAATCGGTATTTGCCTCTTCTAACCATTGCAAAGATTTTTGATAGATTTCTTTTTGGGTATTGTATTTAGGGCGTAGATTATTGATATCGAGGGCTTCGTTTAAAGGCAAATCACCAACTTGCTGAGTCATATCTACAAAAAAATAAGCTCGGAAAAATTTGCCCAATGCCGAATAAGGATTGACGACCTTGCCCGTGCTTTTGAGGGCTTCTTCTTCCATTTTCAAGACATTTTTCAGGTTAAAGTAATTCAAAGAAGCATTTTGCCAACTGTACTCATTAGTACCATAATAATTGTAATTACAGCTCCAATATTGATTCCAACGATGTTCTAAACTCCAAGGAGAATCATACATTGCGTTCAAAATGCCATTGAATACCAAAGAAGCCGGAGCCGAGACCGGGCGGTTGGGGTCTTGCGATAACTCCTCAAAATCTTGGCAACTCGTGAAAGCAATTGCCAAGTATAAACTTAGTATGTATTTTAAAATCTTCATTTTCTTGGTTTTTTATTAAGTAAGAAAAATAAATTTGAATTACTAGAAAGTCAAATTGACATTGATACCATAACGGCGAAGGGTAGGCGTTTGCAAATCAGAATAACCGCGATTGCCGGTAAATTGGTCTAAATCAAGGTCGCGGCGGCCAGCAAAATACAATACATTTCGAGCTACCAACGAAACACTTGCCTGGCGAATAAAAGTTCTTGATAACCAAGCACTTGGTAAATTATAACCCAAAGTAATTTCGCGCAATTTGGCAAATGAACGACTGGTTACGCTTCCTTCATAAGTGCCATAATAGCGACTAATCCAGTCTTGAACATAAGTAGCACTGGTGTTGGGGCCAAAGGTTAGCTCATTGTAGTTGGTGATATTGCCACTGTTGTCATACCTAGGTGAACCATTTAAGAGCAATACTCCATGACCAATAAAAGTCTCTATCCCGCGGGTATCGTTTTCTCGAATAATACCCATATTTCCCTCTACGGTAGCAATATGACGACCACCTCTAAAGGTTTGTCTTTGAATTTGATTAACAATAACGCCCCCAATACGACCGTCAAACTGAAAACTTAGGCTAAGGTTTTTGTACGAAAATTTGTTGTTGATACCAAAAGTAAAATCAGGAAACAAATTACCTAAGAATTGAGGGTAAGGATTGACAATAGGGCGACCATCTGAGCCATTGATTATATTCCCTTGTTGGTCGCGGATAAATGCCCCGTGGTAAAATTTATCTATTCTATCACCCACTCTCAAGATGGCAGCATCACCTACGGGACCACGACTATCATTAAAATTATTGACATTATATCTATCTACCCCTGGATAAATTTCTTTCAAAGTTTCTTTGAAAGTGGACCAATTCACCAATACATCCCAAGTAAACCCGGATTTAGCTTTGATAGGCGTGCCGGTTAAGCTAATTTCCCAACCTTGTCTTTGGGTTTTCAAACCATTTTCAATAAAACTTGAATAACCGGTAGTCTCTGAAGGTTGTAAGTTAAAGATAAAAGGTCCGTCAAGAGAATTGAAATAAGCCACATCTAAGCCCAAACGATTGTTCAAGAACTTCATTTCAATTCCCGTTTCAAAAGATGAACTAAAGGAGGGTTGCAAATTAGGATTAGGCAACGCATCTGGAAATCTCGCTGAGGGCTGATTGTTGTAAGGGAATGAGATACCATAGGCGGCGGCATTGGCATAGCTAGGACCTTCAAAAGGGGTGTTATAAGGCGCGCCGTACCCAATGATGTTGCTAAATTGGGAGTAAGCCGGACCGATAGACCTTCGGGTTTGCCCATCTCCAACATAGGCATAAGTACCTCTTACTTTTAAGAATGAAATAGGTTGGGGCATTTTAATCATTTCGGAAACTACTACGCCAGCACCGGCAGAATAATAGAAGAATGAATTATTGCCGGTATTCATTGCTGAAGTTTTGTCCCAACGACCTGTCAAAGAAAGGTTTAAAAAACCTTTGTAAGAAGCATCTACTAAACCATACCAACTAGCAACTTGCATTTTGGCATCGTAGTTAAAAACTTGGCGCGGGTTCAGCGTGTTGTTCAAGTTGTACCAGCCCGGTACATTCAAATAATCGGTACTGGCATAGTTTGATGAATAACGCATTGTTCTTAAGTTACCGCCTAATGAAGCATTGATATTCAAATTACTGACCACATCTTTGTCGAAAGTAATCAAAAAGTCGGTATTGTTTTCAAACAGATTTCTTCTATCTTCTCGGTAATCGCCTTTTGCCTGCTCACGCCCATAAGAAGTAGCCGAATAAGGCATTTTTTCATCGCGGAATAAATCATACGTGGTAACTTGGCTTCTGACCATAGCGGTTAAGTAACTCGTAATTTTATAGCGCATTAAGGCATAGCCATACACATCGGTTTTGTAATGACCTCTCAACCACTCTTTTACCACAAACCAAGGGTTGTTGTAACGGGTATAATCCGCATAGATTTGTTGGATGCCTTCTTTGCCGGGCTGCCAATAGTTTCGCATATCATCTACGCTCCAATCGGCTCCACCCCAAATAATCATATTGTAAATCAAGCTATTAGGGCCATATTGTACATCTGGCGTATTGGGGGTTGATTGACGATTGAAGTTTACATTGGCTTCAAAACGCAATTTGGGGGTAAAATTTAAACCTAAAGTAGTATTGAAATTAATACTATTGAGCCTAGTATTGGGTATTACCCCTTGTTGATGAGTGTGCGTAAACGAAAACCGCAAATCATATACATCATTACCCGAAGAAACAGCTACATTGTTGGTGGCTAAAACGCCGGTTTGCATAAAATTACGCAAATTATCTCTACCCCTTGCCAACCAAGGCGTAGGTTTAATAATTCCCGTCCAAGTTTGTCCATTCGGAAAAGTAGTTGTGTAGGTAGTTCCCGGAGTGCGCTCGCCATTATATTGAGGAATCAATTGCCCTTCAAAACGCGGTCCCCAAACGTCGTAATCGGAGTCGTACAAACCGCCCCCTCGCCCATCGGCAAAAGCATAGCGTCCGTGGTCGCCGGGACCATATTCATCTTGTACCTTAGGAATGGTCAGGAAACCATTTTCCAGCATTGTACTCGAGTTTACTTCTACCGAAAATCCTCTTTTATCTTTTGAGCCTCTTTTGGTTGTAATTAAGATAGCTCCATTTTGCCCGCGTGAGCCATACAAGGCAGTAGCCGCCGGTCCTTTCAACACCGTGTAGCTTTCTACATCATCGGGGCTAATATTCCAAGTATCCGATTGCAAAGGCACTCCATCCATTACATATAAAAGTTGTGACCTACCTCGCAACAAAATATTGGGCGCACCCAAAAGCTCGGCAGAAGAACCCACGGTCAGACCAGCCACTTTACCAGTCAAAGCATTGATTGGGTTAGGTTCGCGGGCTTTTACCAAGTCTTGTCCTTGCACAGCTTGCACGGCATAGCCTAATTTAGCTTTTTCTTTTTCAATCCCGAGGGCGGTTACAACGATTTCTTCTAAGCCTTGAATATTCTCAGTCATTTGAATATCCAAGCTGGCTTGTTCGCCGATTTGCACCTCTTGAGTATTCATTCCAACTGCCGAAAAAATCAATACAGTTCCATTACCGACTATTTTTACTTGATATTTACCGTCAACATCGGTAATAGCTCCAGAGTTGGTGCCTTTTACCGAAACCGTTACACCCGGCAAAGGTTCGCCACTGGTGGCTGAAACTTTGCCAGAAATCACTCTTTCCTGAGCATACAATGCTCCCAAAAGTATTAAGTTGAGGCAAAACGCCCCCAAATACTTTTTAAAATGGGTAAAAATGTTTTTCATAAAATTTAGTTTTTAAGTCAAGTGAAGTGATAAAGCCGAATTCGAAATCCTCGAGTAAATTTCAAACCATAAGCTTTACTCTTTCTCTGGCAAAAGTAGGCAAGTAAAGTTTCTTGTTAGTAAACTAAATTTTATCAAATAATTAAATAAAACCCTTTATATTAATTTTTTGTTTCTTTACAAGAAACAATAGTAAATGTATTATTTTTGTGGCACTGAAAGATTAAGAATAATTTGGCTGTAGATTTTTAATGTATTAAATATCCACTTTTTGGCAACTCAAGTCAAGTTAATTAGATTAAAAAATGGTTAAGAAAGGTTTATACTTTTGCCAAGAATTATAGTTTTACTATCAAAATTAAGTTCTAAATCTGTATTTTAAACCGAAAAATGAGTAGTTTTAGCCTTTAGATAAATCAAACTACCCAAACTTAATTTGAATGGACGACAGAGTGTTAATCAATATTGGCAAAAAAATTCGGGAAATGCGCCAACAGCGCAATTTAAAACTGAATGAATTGGCAGAAGAAGCACAAATTACCAAAGGGATGCTCTCAAAAATTGAAAATGGGCGAACTATTCCATCTTTGCCGGTGCTTTTGAGTGTAATTCAGGCACTTAAATTAGATTTAAAGGCTTTTTTTGAGGGTATAGATCTGAGTGAAAAAGAATTTTATATTCATAAAAAAGCCATTGATTATCAAAAAATTCAAAAAGAAGATTCGCCGGGTTTTGCTTATCAATTGATGCTTACGCAAAATACCAGTCATTTTGTAATTGAAACAATGATTTTGGAATTAGCCCCCCAAACGCAGCGCGCAGTGCTTACCACTGATGGCTACGAATTTAAGTATATTTTGAGTGGGCAAATCACGTATCAGCTTGGTAATGAGCGAATTACGTTGGATAAAGGCGATTCTTTGTTTTTTGATGGGCAAACGCCCCACACGCCGATGAATTTGACCAATGAATCGGCATCGATGTTGGTAATTTATATTTTCTTGCCCAAAGATGCAGACTGATTTGGTTCTTTACCCATTTTGAGGAAATTCTGGCTTTATTCTAAGCCTCAACTCATTTACGCGGGCAGGCTAGACAGCCTGCATTACAATTTTCCCGAAAAGTGGTGAAGAACCACTGATTTTTTATAAGTAATTGATAATCAGATATTTAACAAGAAATCTAAATATCAAACAGCAATTCCCACTGTAAAATAATTGAACAAAAGTTTTATATTTTAACTTTTACATTTATAAAATAACAAAATACATAAACAATTGATAATCAGTATT
>JALONJ010000293.1 GCA_025455045.1 Microscillaceae bacterium
ATCTAAAGCGTTGATTATCAAGAGTTTCAGATTCTTCGCTTCGCTCAGAATCACTGAAATTGATAAATTTCAGAAAAAAAATTCTCATTCCTGAAAAGTAGCGAAGATTCAAAATAATTGTGTGAATTATTGATTATCAATTAATTAACAATTGTATAATTGCGTTTTGTGCCAACTGACCACTACAATTCATTTTAAATGAAAAAAATTGATAAACTGATTTTACAAGCCTCTTTAGGCCCTTTTTTGCTGACTTTGGCAGTCGTGGTTTTTATTTTATTAATCCAACAAATGTCGTTTTATATTGATGATTTGTTGGGCAAGGGGCTGGGCTATGATGTTTTTGCGGAGTTGTTGTTTTATTTTGCCCTGCATTTGGTTCCATTGGCTTTGCCTTTGGCGATTTTGCTTTCGTCATTGATTACTTTTGGCAATTTGGGTGAGCATTTCGAACTCACGGCTATGAAAAGTTCCGGCATTTCATTGGTAAGGGTTTTGACTCCCATTTTTATATTTTCGGTAGGTTTGGCGGTTTTTTCGTTTTGGTTCAATGACCAAATTGTCCCCCAAGCCAATCTCAAAGCCTATAGTTTATTGTGGGATATCAAACAAAAAAGCCCTTCGTTGAGCCTCAAAGAAGGCGCATTTTACAACGGTATTCCGGGTTATAGCATCAAAGTCAATAAAAAATTCAATGACGGCAAGACCCTCAAAGAAATAATGATTTATAACCATACCCAATCGCGCGGCAATCGAGAGCTGATTGTTGCCGATTCGGGGCGAATGTACACTATTTTGGACGAGCGTTATTTGGTACTTGAGCTGTTCAAAGGCAAAAGCTACCACGACCAAGTTGCCAGCACCAACCCTCAAGACTTTTCCAATGAAAAATTTGTTGCCAATGTGTTTGACAAAAGCCAAATTGTATTCAATCTATCGTCGTTTGATATGAAAAAAACGGACGAAAACTTGTTTAAAGGGCATAAAATAATGCATACGACTTGGCAACTTTTCCGAGATATTGATTCTTTGCAAAATCAAATCAAAAAATCGGGTTTGACCAATTTCGAGACCATCAAGCCCAATTTTCGCTATCATTATGGCAAAATGATTAATCCAATTCCTATCAAAAGCCCGACCGAACGACCAAAAAACAAAAATAAAAAAGACGAAAACAAGAAAAACAAAACTGCCACCCGCAAAACCCAACAATTGCGTAGCTTGCCTAGCGATAGCCTCGAAAAATCAGCTATTGCCCTCGCCAAGCGCAAGGCGCAAGTTACAGAGAGGGTTTTTAATTTTAAAAACAAGCAATTTGCCCGCGAAATAGAACCCGATACGTTGTTGGCAAAACCTACTTCGCCTGCCACTTTTACGCATACCACCCCCGGCAACGAGCAAATAGCCACCTATGCCGTAACCCAAGCCCGCAATTTGCAGGCAACCATCAAGAGTAGGCGCGAGTTTACCGAAAATTTGCAAAAAGAATACAATCAATTTGTAATTGAAATGTACAAAAAATTCACCTTTGCCTTTGCTTGTATCACGATGTTTTTTATTGGCGCACCCTTAGGGGCTATCATCAAAAAAGGTGGGATTGGCGTGCCGGTATTGGTAGCCATTGTGTTTTTTATTTTCTTTTATGTGATTAATCTTACCGGCGAAAAGTGGGTAAAAGAATCATTTATTCCGGCGGTGTATGGAATGTGGGCGGCAAATGTGATTTTGATGAGCTTTGGCTTATTTTTCTTGCGCCAAGCCAAAAACGATTCGCGCTTGTTTGAAGCCGACTTTTATTATGTGCTTAGAGATAGAATCAAAGAACGCTGGTTCAAAAAAGCCTCTACCCAGAAAGAACCCCAAATTGCTTGATAATTTGAAATCAATGCTTTATTTGCCATTAAAAATGTTTTTCATCAACTTCGGCAAAGTTTAAAACTTTGCCGAAGTTCAAAACCAATTAGTTTGGGGTATAAACTAAGTAGCTCTGCCCATTTATGTCGGCTACTTATTGAATTTTTTTGATGACCAAAACCTGACAAGTAAAAGCGGCATTTGCTACTTCCTTGCCATCAGGACCTATTTCGACGGGTCTTTGCGAAACTTCGTTGGGATTTGCTTCAATTTTTTTGGTGCGGATAAAGCCGGTAATTTTTACTTTTTTATCGACAAAGTCTTTCAAATCGCTTGTAGAAGTATTTTCCAACACCCATTCTTGGTTTTTATTGGTTTTCAAAACAAAATAATCGCTGCCCTGCGCACAATAACTTTGGGCGGATTTAGTCCACGGTTTTTGGAGAATAGTGCCAGAAAACGAAGCCGAGCGGCTTTGTCCTTGCTTACTTTTTACTTGCGCAAAGGCAACTTGAGAGCTAAAAAAAAACAACAATAATAAAAGACTCAATTTTTGCATATATTTTCAAATTTAGCGTGAATGTATTGATTATCAGGGGTTTATAAAAATAAATCTGTTAGTTTCCCAACTTCACCGAGTTTGCTTACACGTTTCGAGGCGCGCCTTTTTTACAAATTTCTGTTATTTAGAGCAAATATTCAAGTATTTCATAACTGCCTGATTATCAGTCACTTATATATTTTCTGTCAAAATAAAAAAAACCAGCAGTTTTGGCTACTTATTTTTATGTAAATACCTGATTATCAGATATTTATTTATAACATTATGCGCATTGGGAAACGCGCAAATACAACCTGCTAGGTTTGGAAACATAACAGATTAGGTATAGATAGTGCTTCTACCTTGAGGTATTTGCCGAGATAGTTACAGTAGCCCCCCTGAGTGGGTCATCGTAATAAAAATTAAAGTTTGGATTGGAATTTTGGCTCAAATCAAGGACTTGATTGCGCTCATTGGCACATTCATTGACCTTATAATTGCCTTTTTTTCTTTTGGCAGAGAGGTAAAACACCGCATTGTTAATCGTGATTGAGTCATTAACTTTCGACACCGTACCGAGCAAGTTTCCCCCGATTGCTGAATCCCAAGCTTCAATTACCTCACTTGAATTATTTGAGGCAGTAATCGTTACAGAACCGCCATTCGGGTTTACAATCAATATTCTTAGTACTTCCAAAAACCAGTATTGATTGTAATACCCTTCCCACGGTCCGTTATTGTTTGTCCAAAGATGGATTGGCGTACCTTCTGTGGTGGTAGATTCAGTCAAATCGACTAAGCCTACACTTCCATCACTTAGGGTAGTTTGAATAACAAAACTGCGAGGGGCATTGGGTGAATCACCGGGCAAATTAGCTTGTTTGACTAAACTCCAAGGGGTAGTAGAGTTTGAATCACTGGCAATGCTTAGGTTTTGATACATCCCACTAGCCGCACTAAGATAGCTATTGGTATATACATTTTGGAAAGTAACCGCCCCATTAATATCTGTCATTCGCCAAAGCTGGCGAAACAAGTCTGGGTTGTTGGCTGGAGTTGCTCCGGCAACATTCTCCACAATATTTTTGATTACCACATTGTTGTTGGCATCTACGGCAATTACTGATAAAGTTTGAAGGCTGTTTGGCACTTGTGTTACTATTCGGAAAATCATAATGTTTTTTAAATTAAAATTTAGACTAATTTTTGCCTTGTAAGGTAAATTAAAATTTAGATATTAGCTTAAAAAAATTGTATTATTGATAGATTTTTGTTTTTAAATGAATTAGAGTTTCTGCTTTCTCGATGTTTTTGGCTTTTCAAGCTCAACCGCCAAATCGAAAGGCAGTTGTGCGAGACAAGCAAAAGTCTTATGAGGATAATTTTTGAATAAATCAGGTCATAAAAATCTAAAAAAAGAAATAATTAGCCTCAAATTTGAATGAAAAATCGAATAGCTTTTCATTGTATAAGGTTAGCCGATTCAATGTTTTTTGGTAACATATTGATTTTCAGGTGATTACAAAATTATTCATTTTACATTATTCACCACTTTTCAGGAAAATTGTAATGCAGGCTGTCTAGCCTGCCCGCGTAAATGAGTTGAGGCTTAGAATAAAGCCAGAATTTCCTCAAAATGGGTATTTAATATTTATGAAAAAATGGAAATTATGGACCAACTTGATTTATGTAGCCTTATTTTGGAGTTTGCCAATTCAAGCCCAAGAGACTTGGCAAGCCTTGAGCGACCAAGGCGTGGAGGCTTTCTACGCCAATAAATACCAACTTGCCGCCGATTTTTTTAAAAAAGCCATCAACCAAGCCGAGCGGGAGTTTGGCAAAAAACACCCCAATTATGTTATTTCTTGCACCGATTTAGCCGATGTTTATCGTAGTTTGGGCTTTTATGAACAAGCTGAACCGCTTTACCTAAGCTCTCGCAATACCATTGATGCTACTAGCGGAGAGGCGCATCCTTATTATATCACTAATCGGGTGGGTTTAGCCGAATTGTATCAATTGCAAGGCAAATACAACCTTTCAGAACCACTCTACATCGAGGCTCAAAACGCTCAAGCAAAAGCCTCGGGCAAAGCCCACCCTGATTATGCCATTGCTTGCAATAATTTGGCAATTTTATACAGCGAGCAGGGCTTGTATGCCAAAGCCGAACCCTTGTATATAGAAGCCAGAAATATCCGTGAAAAAGCCCTAGGCAAAGCCCATCCGGATTATGCTGTTTCTTGTAATAATTTGGCAATTGTTTACCTCCATCAAGGTTTGTATGAAAAAGCCGAAGCCTTATGCTTAGAAGCTAAAGCTATTGATGAAAAAATCGCCGGCAAAGGCCACCTTTCTTATGCGAATGATTGTAATAATTTGGCATATTTATACCAAGAACAAGCGAAGTATGACCAAGCGGAGCTGCTATATTTGGAAGCCAAAGTTATTTGGGAAAAGAATTTAGGCAAAGAACATCCCTTATATGCTACTTCTTGTAATAACTTGGCTAATTTGTATCAAAAACAAGCCAAATATCAATTAGCCGAAGCATTGTTTTTAGAAGCTAAAAATATTCGAGAAAAAACCTTGGGTAAAGAACACCTGGAATTTGCCAATGCTTGTAATAATTTGGCAGATTTATATAATATCCAAGCCCAATATGCTCAAGCCTATAGCTATTACCAAGCCGCCGGACAGGTGTTTATCAAACAAACCGAAAGTAATTTTTCGCACCTTTCGGAAAAAGAAAAAGGTTTATTTTTTAGAACCTTCAATCGAAGGTTTTGGGTTTACAATTCCTTTGCCCTCAAAGCCCAAGCGCAATTGCCTAATCTCAGTGGCTGGCTTTATGATAATGCTTTGGCTATCAAGGGTTTGTTGTATCAATCCAGCGAAAAAATGCGCCAGAACATCCTCAACAGTGGCAATCCTACTTTGATTGAGAAATATCAAACTTGGAAACAAGCCAAAGACTACCTCGCCAAAGTATATCAAATGCCGCTTGCCGAAAAACAAAAACAAGGCATTGATGAAAAAAAACTCGAGGAAGAAGTCAATAATTTAGAAAAAGAACTATCGAAACAATCAAGCCTTTTTGCCCAAAATAATCAACATTCGCACTATAATTGGCAAGCGGTGCAAAAAAAACTGCAAAAAAACGAAGCAGCAGTTGAGTTGATTCGTACCCAATATTTTGACAAAGATTGGACCGACTCGGTGCTATACATTGCCCTGATTATTAAACCCGAAACAAAAAACCAACCCGAAATGGTGGTTTTGCCGGATGGCAAAATGATGGAAGGCAAGTTTTTGCAATATTATCTCGATTTTGTGAAGCACGGTACCAGTCGCGGCACTCGCGGAGAGGAAGATACGCTGGTGCTGGATAGCGATGATTTGGATATTGAAAGCATCAAAACCGAAACCAGCCACCAAAGTTTTAGTGCTTATGAAGTGTTTTGGCAAGCCATTGCCCAAAAAATTAAGGGCAAAAAAAATGTATTTCTCTCCATTGATGGAGTTTATAACTCACTCAATATCAATACTTTACAAAATCCTCAAACGAAAAAATTTGTTTTAGATGAAATTAATGTTCAATTAGTAGGCAGTACCAAAGATTTGCTGACCAAAGACCTTCGGCAAGCCAGTACCAAACTCCCCCAAAATGCCGTATTGTTGGGCTTTCCCGATTATAACCACGTGAGTAAGGCGACAAATCGCCCCAACGAAATGGTAGAGAAAGATAAAAGCATCGATAAACAAGTAGCCAAATCACGATTTTTTAATGGTAAAAACATTGATGAATTGCCCGGCACCAAGGTTGAAGTCGAGAAAGTTGAAGGGATTTTAAAAAGCCAAAAAGTTGCTTATCAGACCTTTTTGTACGAAAAAGCTACCGAAAACGAAATCAAAAAATTAAATAATCCCCAAGTTTTACACATTGCTACGCACGGCTTTTTTTTGAATGACTTGCCCAAGACCGAAGAAAAAACTAATTTATTTTCGGGCATCGAGACCCAAAAATTTATTGAAAATCCGCTCTTACGCTCCGGCTTGTTGTTTGCGGGTTGTAAAGACAATTTGAATTTTCAAGCAAATAAGGAAAAACCTTCGCCTACTGTCGGTTTAGGCACGGAAGACGGAGTTTTGACCGCTTATGAAGCGATGAATTTGAACTTAGACAAAACCGATTTGGTGGTTTTGTCGGCTTGCGAAACCGGCTTGGGCAAAGTGCAAAACGGCGAAGGCGTTTATGGCTTACAAAGGGCTTTTCAGCAGGCGGGAGCCAAATCGATTTTGATGAGCCTTTGGACAGTAAGCGATGAGTCCACCCAAAAACTAATGATTTATTTTTATGAAAATTGGCTCACCAAACGCCAATCCAAACGACAGGCGTTTAAAAATGCCCAACTCCAACTCCGCGAAAAATACCCCGAACCTTATCATTGGGGCGCGTTTGTGATGGTCGGTGAGTGATTTTTTGGGGTGCTGTAAAATCTTTGTATGAATGGGCTTTCTTACCTCATCGGCTAGGTTTCCAACCTAGTCGAGTCTATTTATCGTTTCGAAACGCGTCTTTTTGACAAATTTCTGTTATTTAGAGCAAATATTGAAATATTTTATAACTATCTGATAATCAATTACTTATCTATTTTCTATCAAAATAAAAAAAACCAGCAGTTTTGGTTATTTGTTTTAAGTAAATTACTGATAATCAAATACTTATTTCTGTTCCAAACTGACTGATACCCGCGCTAGGCGCATTTAGAAACGCGCATTAGGTTCTGCTATGTTGGGAAACATAGCAGAGTCCATCAGCCAAGCTAACATTATTTTATTTTAAAGGCTCAAACAAAATTAGTTTGCCATCTATTTTACCTAAGCAACTCATTATCAAGGTATTAGAAAACGGGCAAATTGCTTGATTCAATTATCCAAAAAATCTTGACTTTTTTAGCATAAGTTTTGTGCGAAGTTTGATTTGTTATGGAAAAAATCAAAATTCTTATTATTGAACGCGAACCGATTGCCGCCCAAGACCTTGCCGATGATTTAGATGATTTGGGCTACCAAGTAACTGACACAGTGTATAGTCTGGATATGGCACTCAAAGTATTGGCGCAACGCCCGCCTGACTTGCTTTTGCTGGCGAGTACGCTGGCGCACAATGCCGATGGAATGGAAATTGCCCAAATCATTCGCCAACAATACGACATTCCTTATATTTACCTTATAGCTCCTACCGACCAAACGGTGTTTGCGCAAATTCGCACCACCGAAACCTTAGCCGGATACTTGCTCAAACCGATTCGCCCGCGCGACTTGCAAAACAATATCGAGATTTCTTTGTATAACTATGCCCAAAAATTCTCGATTATTGAAAACTCCCTTTCTTCCGAACTGGACAAGAACGACTTTTGGCTCAAAGATTACTTTTATCTCAAAGTAAACGGGCAAATGCACAAAATCAAGTCGGAAGATATTTTGTGGGCTGAGTCTTATGACCACCATACTTGTATCCAGACCACCAAAGAAAAGTTTGTATTGAGCAAGACCCTCAAAACTATCGAAGAAAAACTCGCCGGCAAGGGCTTTGTACGGGTGCATCGGTCTTATTTGATTAATCCCAACAAAATCACCACTATAGAAAACGGCTATGTGTTTTTCCAAAAATTTAAAGTGCCGATTAGCAATGAATTCCGAGCCGAATTGAATAAGTTTAGTGCTAATGCTTAATTTTTAATTTTTCAAGAATGTAATAAATACTTGATACTCAATCAGTTCCAAAACATCAACAAAATATTGATTTTTTAGGAGTTTAGAATGAATCACTAAAATTTAGAGATTGTACAACTATTTGATTATCAATTAGTTATGTGTCTCAATGCTTTTTCAGCAATATTTGAATCGGGTGCATTTCAAATTTACTACCTATAATCCTCTCCTTCGGAGAGGGCTGGGGTGAGGCAATAGAAACGCGTAAATTTGAAATGCGCCCATTTGAATCTCAGTTATTCATCTGATAGTCTTTCTCTCAATATCTTGTGGGTATTTCATAACTTATTGATTATTAGGTATTTATGAAATTTGTAATTTCCACTTAATTGCCGAATTTTCAATTACTTAGCTCCCAACTAAGAACTCGGAACGCTACAAACTATCGTTCCCTGACAACAAACACCTAAACGAGAGCCTAGCCTTCATCTAATGCGGGGTTAAATAATGTTAATTAACGCTTCAGCTCCGATTTAAATCTTCAAATTACGCTATATTTGAAACCAAATTGGGGCAAATACTTGGGAATCTATTGATCGCTTTACATTTGCTCCGATTCAGCAAAAAATTATTTGAAACTTATGACTTTGAAAAAATATTTATATAACCTACTGATAATCAGTGCATTAGGATTTTTTTGTAATGGTTGTGGTATTTATTCTTTTTCGGGAATCAATACCGTTGCCAAGACTATTTTTGTGGGCAATTTTCAAAATCGCGCCGGTGGCGGACCGCCCACCCTTAATATTGATTTTACCGAGCGACTCAAAGAATACTACCAGCGCAATTCGCGCTTGACCATTGCCGATGCCGAAAAAGACGGCGAATTGGTGGTTTTGGGGACAATTACCCAATACCAAATGACCCCTATCGCGGCTACCGGCAACGATATAGCCGCCCAAAATCGCCTCACGATTGGGGTCGAGGTGGAGTTTGTCAATAAAACCGAAGAAAAAAAAGACTTCAAACAAAATTTTTCTTTTTATGCCGATTTTCCCCAAAATCAAACCCTAACCCAAGTGGAAGCGCAATTGATTGAAAATATTTTTGATCAGTTGGTACTGGATATTTTTAACAAAACGGTTGCCGATTGGTAGCCGCACTCAGAAAACCTCCCTATTTGTATAACTCATTGACTATGGCTTGCCTTGGGCGGATAATCAGCTATTTGTTGTAACCAATCAAATTGACTTAACGATGGAAAACTTAGAATTAATGACATTCATTGAGCAAATCAAGCAACAACATCTTGATTATCAATCGCTTAGTCCTTCGCAGCTTGCCCAAAACGAAGACTTTTGGCAAATCATTCGCAGGGCTTATCAGCCTTCGCCCGATTTTATCAATCTCGAAAATGGCTTTTATGGGGCTTTGCCCCAAGCCACTTTAGCCGCCCAAATCCAGCATACGCAAGAGGTCAATGCCCTGTCTTCGTTTTATATGCGTCGCCAACAACCCCAAGACTGGACAAATCTCAAAAGCCAATTGGCACAATTGATTGGTTGCCAACCCACCGAAGTAGCTCTAGCGCGCAATGCCACCGAAGCCGCCAATGTGATTTTGATGGGCTTGGATTGGCAATCCGGTGATGAAATTGTGGCGGCTGTGCAGGATTATCCGGCAGTTTTGGAAGCGATTGAACAGCGCGTCAGGCGGTCTGGGATTCGTTCTCGGCTGGTTTCTATTCCTTTGCATCCGCAATCAGATGCCGAAATAGTTGATTTATATGCCCAAGCCATCACTCCACAAACCAAATTGTTGGTGATTACGCACCTCATTCATTGGACAGGGCAAATATTGCCCGTGCGGGCAATATGTGAAATGGCGCAGGCGCGTGGGGTAGAGGTATTGGTGGACTCAGCGCACGGTTTTGCGCAATTAGACTTCAATATTCGAGACATCGGTTGCGATTATTGGATAGCCAATTTGCATAAGTGGCTTGCCGCACCACTTACCGGTGGGGTGATTGCCATTAAACCCGAAAAAATTGCCAAAATTTGGCCTCTATTAGGCGATACTACGTATGCTGTGGACGATATTCGCAAATTAGAGCATTTTAGTGCTTTGCCGATGCCGATTTATCTGACTATTTTTGAGGCGATTCAATTGCACCAAGCCATTGGCGGGCAATACAAACAAGCTCGCTTACACTACCTCAAAAGCTATTGGACAAGCCGCGTAAAAAACTTGCCCAAAGTGCAAATCAATACACCTTTAGCCGAAGGCAAATCCAACGCCATAGCCAACTTTAGCATTGAAGGCAAGTCGGCGGTAGAAGTCGCCACTCAACTACTTGACCAATACCGTATCTTTGCCGCCGGTTTTGAAACGCCTTTTTTGAGTGGAGTACGCATCACTCCTAATTTATACAATAGCTTGGCAGACTTGGATAGTTTGGTAAATGCCATTGCGCGGATTGCGCAAAGTGAATAATAGTTGATAGATTTGCTATTTGCTGATTATCAGCTACTTAGCACACTCAACTTTTCATCTTTAGCCATCAGTAAGTCTTTGTGAGATACTGATGGCTAAGGGAGATTTGACTATATTTTTTGATTATGCTATGGTTGTTTTTCTAAGACAAAATCCACATTACTGGTTCTTCCAGTCAAATCTAGGGGAATTACCGACTTAAATTTCAGCGTAGTGGCACTGGTAGCCTCCAAATTGCTCAATATCAAAAATGGCAAACTAAAGGTGGGGCAATTTGCCGTAGGATTGGTAGCAGAAGCCGGACAAGTTGTTCCTAGTGGATTGGCAGGATTGTAATTGGGATTAGCAATAAGGATATTGTTTAGCGTGATTTGATTATTGCTAAAACTCCAGTTCGAGAAATCTACTTTGCTGTTGGTATTATTTTTACAAATCAAACGACATTTACCATCATCGCCAAACTCAAGCAAGGTATTGGCGGCATTTTTGGGATCGCAAGTGGTTGCGCCAAATAAGCCTAATTCCAAAAACGGTAAAGCGTTGGTGGCATCTACTCCTGAAGGAGGATTGGTAAGTGTCGGATTAAAAGTTGCGCTAGTTACTATGTACCTACCATTAAGGGTAAAAGAGGGCGGTTCTTCATTATCATCTTTTTTACAAGAAAATACCAAAAGACTGTTAGCTATAATTATCACTATAGCCAAAATTTTTGAATAGGTTTTCTGCATTTTATATTGAGTTTTGGTTACTGTATATAACAAATATAGGAGTTTTTTGCATCAAAATCTAAACTCAGCATTTTTTTTATTGAATTTGTTTTGTTGTTCAACACCTAATCCCTAACTTATACTTTTGAGATAAGTCATTGGTTATCAAATATTTACTCAATAATATGTTCTTTGTTCATTCCTAATGTATATACTCATTCTTACTAAGCTAACGTGAATATTTTGAAATATTATTAAAAAAATACAAATTTTATTTATAAATTTAAAAGATTTATTTCAGAAATAAAAGTTATTTAACTTTTATAAAATGTTTATTATCAATTAGTTAAAATCATTTTTAGAAAATAAATAATTGTCTGTACCGCAGGTCTGACAAT
>JALONJ010000294.1 GCA_025455045.1 Microscillaceae bacterium
CTTTAGATTCTTCACTTCGTTCAGAATCACTGAAAAGCGAGAGCTTTTCAGAATTCAATGGAATTCCCAAAGGCAATTCCTGAAAAGTGGTGAAGATCCCAACTTAATCTTTAAAAACTGAATCTCAAATTATATGCAACTCATTATCAAAGAAGAAAATTTTGCCGGCAAAATTTTAGACCAAATCACCCTTCAAATTGCCGATGAGACACTTACAGTTGCCAATTTAATCAAACTTAAAGTAGAAACCGAAGTTGCTACCCAAAACTTAAAAATTGAAAAAGCCAATCAAGGCTATCATCACGCCCTAGAAAACACTCTCAATCGCAACACCAATGCTTATAACTCGCTCAAAACCAATACCTTAGATGCCGAAAGCCAAGTATATCGAGCTTGGGAGGCTTACAAAAACAACCAAATAATTGTGCTGGTGGACAATCGCCAAACTCAAGGCTTGGAGGAAGAAATTTTGGTCAGCCCCGAAACTCAAGTAAGTTTTATTCGGCTTACGCAATTGGTCGGCGGCTAATTTTTAAGTAAGTCAGGATAAATCAACCAATCAAGTCATTGGGTCATTTTTTGCGTCATTGGTCATTGGGTCATTAAATTCAACAAATCACCAAATCAACCAATCTCCAAATCACCAAATATCCACTTCTCCAAATCAACCAATCTCCAAATCAACCAATCAAGTCATTATTCCTCCACCTCCGGGGGCTAGGGGGCTTAAAAATAACCACCGCAATTTTTGATTTGGTATTCATTTTGTTTTTAATAAAACTCGACTTGGCAAAGCAATTGCTTATTGTTTATAAAATCTTTGTTATAAAAAATAATAAATTTTTATAAAGTATTGATAATCAATGCTTTACCATAATTAATTAGCTGGGAAATTAAAATTAATAGAGGCAATTTTCAATGGAAACCGAAAAATATTCAAAAGATACCTCAGAACTTACCGCCGAAGGACTCAACGACAAACTCCATATTTCGTATGCCGATTACAAAGCCCTCGAGCAAAGCTACATTGAGGAAAGACGTAAAATGGAAGACCGGATTTGGCTCGACCAAAATGTGAGTCGAATGGATGAGGTTTTGCGCGACAACAATGATACTTCGGTTCGCAAATTTGCCGAAAATATCATCAATTATATGGCGCGCCTTACCGGGGCAGTTCACGGAGCTTTTTTTGTGGTAAACGAAGAAGCCCAAACCGTAGAAGCGCAGGCGGGCTATGCTACTACCCTCGAGACGATGGCTCGTACCCATTTTCGAGTAGGCGAAGGCTTGGTAGGGCAAGTTGCCAAATCTAAAGAAATGTTGGCTCTGGACGATGTCGAGACCCAAGTCGACTCTTCGCTCGGGCGCATCAATGCCAGTTTTTTGATTATTGCGCCTTTGGTATTCAACAATACGGTTTATGGAGTGATTGAACTCACTATTTTGAGCAAACTCAAACCGCGCTATCTGATTTTGATTGAGCGCGTAAGTCGCAATATTGCCGCCGGTTTGCAAAGTATTCTGAATAATCAAAAAACCAAGCAATTGCTGATTGAGGGCTTGCAGCAGTTTGAAGATTTCAAAATCCAAACCGAAAAACTGCAACAACTTGAACAAGAACTCGACATAGTCAGAAATCAACTTGTCAATAAAGAAGAAGAATTAAATAATTTAAAACTTCAAAGCCCTGACAATCAAGCCAATAACGCTTCAGCTCAAGATTGGCAACAACACAATGCCGAAGTCGACAAGCTCGCCCACGAATTGAATGAACTCAAAACCCTCATTCAACAAAAGGAATTTGAAAATCAACAACTTATCAATCGCCTGCGCACGGTAGAAGAAGTGCGCGAAGCCATCGACGACATCACACAACACGATAAGTTTCGCCAACAAGCTAAAGAACTTGAGCAAACCAAAGATTTTTTGAAGGAAATTCAATGGCAACTCACCCAAAAAGAAGACCAACTCAATGAAACTTTGGCTAAAATCAAAGAACTCGAAACTACTACCGGAGTAATCCAAAACACCCAACTTGCGGTGGACGATGAAGGCAATGTGGAGTGGCAAGAGTCTGTCAAAAACCTCCAAAATCAACTGATTGACAAAGAGTTGGAGTTGAAAGATGCCATCGCCCGCCTCAACGAAGAACTCACCGAAAAACTGGAAGTATCGGCACGTTTGGAACATCTGGAAGGTGATTTGCAAAAGAAAACCAACGAAGCCGATGTACTGCGCGAAACGTTGCGCTGGAAAGATGCCGAAATCGAAAATCTGGATTCGGAAATTGCCGAACGCAAACGCGAAATTCGCAAAGCCCAAGATGAAATCGAGAACCTCCGCAATGAAATAGCTCTTTTGCAAAACAATTTATCACAACCTATTGATAATGAATTGGTTAGCGGCGTAGTCCTCACCAACGACTGGGCAACTGAGCGCGAAAGTTTGCTAAAATCTTTAGCTGATAAAGACGAGGTTTTGACCAAACTCCATTTTGACTTTGCCGAATTGCAAAAAACGTTGGGCGAAAAAGAAAACTTTTGGGCGTACATCGAGACAGAAAAAGCGCAATTGCAAACCGAAATCCAAGATTTGCAAGCCAAATTAACCCAATCTTTTGATAATCAAGCACTTAGCCAAAATTTGAACGAATGGCAAGCCGAACAACAAAGTTTGCAAAATGCTCTAGCGAGCAAAGAAGCCGAAATTCAAGCCTTGCAACACGAATTGACCAATCTCAAAAACAATTGGCAAGAACAAGAACCGCTTTTGCAAACTTTGGAAGCCCAAAAAGCCAGTTTGAAAGCCGATATTGACAACCTTGCATTTCACCAAGCCGAAGTAGCGCGTTTGCAAGCCGAACTAGCCGCCCAAGCCGACAATTTTCAAGTTTTGTATCAAGAAAGTGAAGTTTTGAGAACCGAATTTGTCGAGAAAATCAATGCTTTGGAGCAATCCAACCAACAATTGCAAGCCGAAATGCAAGCCCAAGCCGACAATTTTCAAAACTTGTATGAAGAAAGTGAAAAAGTAAAAAATGAATTTCAAAATAAAGCCCAAAATATTGAAGAAATTACTGCCGAAAACGAACAATTGAAAATCGAGTTGGCAACTCAAGCCAATAATTTCCAAAGTTTGTTTGAAACCAGCGAAAATCTTAAATCCGATTATCAAAATCAATTGGGCTTGACCCAGAATATCAAAGCCGAAAACGAAGCCCTCAAAATTTGGCTGCAAGAGCGCGAAAATGATATTGAAAAATCGCAAACTCAAGTCCAAGATTTGCACAAGCAAATCCAACACTTGAAAATCGAAATCGAAGCCAAAAATGAAGAACTTTCCGAAGTGCGTCAGCAACTCCGCAATTTGGAAAACGAATGGCGCGAGAAAGTTCTCGAAAACGAGACTTTGGTAAGCAAACTTTCCAAAAAAGAAGATGAATTGTTGGTATCGCAGTATCTGCTCAATCAAATGCAAGCCAATCCTTTGGCAAATCAAGAAATTGAGCGTTTGCAAAGCGAATTGAAAAAGAAAGAAAGCGAAATTGAACATTTGCAAAAAAATCCGCCGCAAATCATTGATAATGAGGAGGTTACGCAATTAAAAGCTGAATTGGCAGCTCTCAAAGCTAATCCACCGCAAGTCATTGATAATGAGGAGGTTACGCAATTAACATTGATAATGAGGAGGTTACGCAATTAAAAGCTCAATTGGCAAGTCAATCTATAGAATTAGAAAATGCGCATCAAGCCAATAGCGAAATATCGAGTCTAATGGCAGATTTTCGCCAAAAAGAAGCTGACAATGAACGACTTACCCAAGCCCTCAGCGACTTGCAAACCCTACTGAACCAAAAAGACCAACAAATCAATGCCCTGAGTCAGTTGGGCGAAAAAGCCGAAGGCGAGCCAGAGTCAGCATTATGGCAAAAACTCCAAGAGCTAGAGCAAATTCAACAAGATTTGGCAGATAAGAAAAACCAAATCATCGAACAAGCTCAATGGATAGATGCCCAACGCGAAGCCCTCGACACCGAGCAAAAACAGTTCTCGACCTTGCGCGAAGAAGTCCAAACCCGTGAGCAAGAAAATCTATTGCAAATGGACAAAATGCGCGGACAAATACATCTCTTAGAAGTGCGCGAAGGCGAAATGCGCCAAAAAGAAGCCGAATTGGTCAATCTATTCAATAAAATCAATGCTTGTTTTCCGGCAATTGAATTTGATATGGAAGGCGACATTTTGAGCATCAACAACAAAATGCTCTTGCATTTGGGAATGAAAGTTGAAGATGTCATTGGACACAATTTTGAAAAATTCCTCTTGCCCGATTTTCTCGAGTCCAAAGATTACAAAGTAATTCGTCAGGGCTTGCAAATGGGCGTATCGCAAGAGATTGAAAATATGATTATGGCTGGCGGCAAAAACCGCAAATTGGGCGTAAATGCCACATTTGTTCCCATTATGGGTTCTGACGACAAGCCCTACGAAGTCGTAATGCTTGCCGGACACGTTGCCACCATAGAGCCGCCCCACCGCCCCGAAGACCACGAAGCCCAAAATGGCGCAGCCATTGCTACCCAGCCGGTAGCGGTCAATGGTAGCAGTGTGGTTGCCACTGCCGTCAAAGTCGATTTCGAGAGCCAAGAAAAACTCAAAGCTGTATATAATTCATTGGTTATCAGCGAGTTAGATTTACAAGGTAATATCTTAGAAATCAATCATCAATTTGAAATATTTTTGGGTTATGACCGCCAAGACGTAATAGGCAAATCGCATAGCACCCTCATTGATGAAAACGACCGCGATTCCGAAGCGTATCAAAACATCATCAATAACCTGCGCTATGGCAACTACGCCTCGCAAGTCCTGCGCTATGTAGGCAAAGAAGGCGAAATCGTGCGCTTGCGCAGTTATTTCCACGCCATCAAAGACGAGCAAGAAAACCCCATCAAAGTATTGGTTCTCTCGCAGTTTTTGAACTAACCCCAAAAAGGTGTATTTCAAATTTACGACCTATCACTACCCTCCGTATTTTCTCGCCCTCCTTTGGAGGGGGCTGGGGGGAACTCTAAAATTGTAACTTTTTGATAATCAATAGATTATAAATTTAATTCAAAATCAAAAATTGGGCGCGATTCCCGGCTGTCGTGTATAGAGCCGCCGCTTGTAGCTCTCCCTAGCGAGGGGTTTGCACCCCCCCTCGCTAGGGAGAGCTACAAGCGGGGTCTCTACCTCCGGCTTCCATCCGGCGCGCAAATAAATTTGAATCTAAAATACGAAGGAATAAGAGCGAAAAAACTAACACCTTTGGAATAATAAATTAGTGAAAATCAAATTTTTATAAAATTTCTAATTCCAAATTATTAATTTCTAATCAAAACTCCCCTGTATTGCTCCTCCTACTGCGGAGGGGGCTGGGGGGAGGCAAACACAAAAAACACTCAAAATTGAAAAACTTAATGGAGGGTACAATGAGTCTGAAAGAAATCATCGAGAAAGAACAAAAAAAACCACCCTTAGACGAACCCAAATTCCCCAATGGTTCGGAGGATAGGTTGTTTTATGACTCGGCTATTGCCAAGTTTGGCAGTATTATGCGCTGGAAAGACAGCGAGACTCTTCAGAGTTGGGCAGAAAACCTCTTAGAACAACTCGTTCCTTTTATGGGGGGCTTACAAGGCACTTTGTTTGCCGCCGATTTGGTGCGCAAAGAACTCAATTTTGTGAGTGCTTTTGCCGTTGATTTTGAAAGCAACCTCAAACGCACCTACAAGTTTGGCGAAGGCTTAGTCGGGCAGGTTGGGCTAAACCAAGAACTAATGGTTTTGGCTGACCAAAACGAGTTTGTGTCTATCAGCTCCTATCAAAAAATAAGGCTCAAATGTATCATCATTGTTCCTTTAGTTTATAATTATCGCACTGTGGGGGTTATCGAGGTCAATTTTCCGCAATCGCCCCCCGAAAAACAATTACATTTTCTCAAGCTCATCAGCGATAGCATTGCCGCCAGTCTCAATGCCTTGATTAAAGAACAAGAACTGGCACAAAGTTTTCGCAAACTCAAATCGAGCGAAGAACGCCTCCAACGCCTTGCCGAAGTAACTACCGAAGGCGTAGCCTTTTTGGACGATAGCTACCAAATCGTGGAGTGCAACAGTGCCTTTGCCAAAATATTTGCCTATCCCGAAGAAGAAATAAAATTTAAAAGTTTTACGCAGTTTTTTGCCGAGCCTGACCATTGCAAACTAGGCATCAAAGAAAACCTCGATGTTACTTGGGAGAGCGTAGGCGTACGCAAAGACGGTACTACCCTCGATATTGAAGTACAAGAACGCGAGTTTAACGAACATAAACGTTTTAGCCATATTATCTCGGTGCGCGACATCTCCAAACGCAAACAAACCGAAAGCAATTTGCGCGTCAAAGAACAAGAATTGGAAGAAGCCCAAAAAGTCGTAGAATTGACCGAAATTATCCGCAAAAAAAACCTCAACATTACGGCAAGTATCAACTATGCCAAGCGGATTCAAGATGCTTTATTGCCCGAAATTCCGGCAATCAAGCAGTCAATTCCTGAGTTTTTTGTGTTTTTCCGCCCCAAAGACATCGTAAGTGGCGATTTTTATTGGTTTACCCAAGAAGAAGACAAATTGGTGGTTGCCGCCGTCGACTGTACCGGTCACGGAGTTCCCGGCGCGATTATGTCTATGGCGGGTAGCGTGTTTTTGAAGCAAATTGTCAATTTGCAAGGCATTACTGCGCCCAATGAAATATTGGCACAACTCCACCTCAACATCAACAAATCGCTTAAGCAACAAGAAACTCGCAACCGCGATGGAATGGATTGCGCCGTGTGTACCATTGACCAAGCCAATCGGGTGGTAGAATTTGCCGGTGCCAAAAACTCCTTGATTTATGTCCAAGACGGTAATTTGCTCGAGCTTGCCGGCGACAATACGCCGGTGGGTGGCTATTGGAACAAAAGTCAAGATACCCTTACTTATAACCTACGCAAAATAGAATACTACCCGCGTACGATGTTTTATATGGCTTCTGATGGCTACGAAGACCAATTTGGTGGTTCGGAAGGCAAAAAATTTATGAAAACTCGTTTCCGCGAATTACTTTTGGACATTTATTACAAACCGGTCGACGAACAATTGCAAATCTTGACTCAAACAATGGACGATTGGATGCAAGATGAAAAGCAAATTGATGATATGTTGATAGTTGGTTTTAGATTGTAAGGTTTTATATGATTTTACCGAATGACAAGCAGGATTTAAAAAAATCTGTGTTAAATCTGTTTAATCCGCGTCATCTGTGTTCTAATTTTTTATTTCTCAAGTAAAATCATATCGAGCCAATTGTAATGATGTTCGAGAATTACGTATTTTAATCAATTAGTATATTTTATGCGTTTTGGCTCTTGCTTATTTTTTTTAAGCCTTATTGTAAGTTTAAATGCTTGTAAATCAGCCGATAAGTCCAAAGATTTAGTAGGTTTATGGCAAATGATGTTTGATAGTACATTGGTAGCGCAGGCAATGAAACCCGCCGAGCATAAGCTGATGGCTACTTTGCTGCCCCAAGAAAAACAAGCGGCTTGGCGCGAAATAGCCCAAAAAATCAAGCAAAATACCCTAGAATTTCGCCGTGATAAAACCTTTGAACTCATTTTGAAAGAAGAAGCCATCCGCGAAAAAGGCACTTGGGAACTCAAAAACGACCGCATCATTCTGACCAAACCCAAATCTGCTACGCAAACCACCGAAACCCAAGACGAGTTGCGCCTCAAAACTTTGGCAAACAAAAGACTGACGCTCGAGTACAAAAATGCTCAAGGCAATCTCAAAGAAGTAACTTGGCAATTGACTAAATGAGTTATGAGTTCAGAATTATTTTTAATGTAAAACTATTCACGTATTTCACCATCTCACCATTTCACCATCTTACTTACCATTTCACCATTACACCATTACATTTAACCATTAAAAATTGTGGCAAAGCAAATTGATATTTTAAAAATACTTAAAAATAATTTGCAAATAACTGAAATTCAACCGCTTAAAGAAAACCTAAGCCAAATTGAAGCCTATGTATATGCCTTGCCACCAGAAGAAAATGAAATTTTGTATCTTATTGATAATGAGGAGGTTGTGAGTATCAAGCGCGATTTTTTAATCAATGAAATCAAGCAAATTTTGGCTTCGCATACCCTCGAGCGCGCCCGATATTATTTGCAAAGATTGTTAAAAGCCTTATCCGAAGAAAAAACCACAGCTTTCAACGACCTCAACCTCAATCGCTGGAAAGAGTACGATGATATTTTGACTGATAGCTTATGGCTTTTTGACAAGCGCGATACTTCGGGAGTCCATTCGGCAGACTATTGGGGCAATTTTATCCCCCAAATTCCTCACCAACTCATTCGTCGCTATACCAAACCGGGCGAATGGGTGTTGGATACTTTTGCCGGAAGTGGCACTACTTTGCTAGAGTGCAAACGCCTGGGGCGCAATAGTCTCGGAATAGAATTGCAAGCCGAAGTAGCCCAAACTATCGAAAAGCTGATTCAGTCACAAGTATCTGATAATCAAGCAGTTAAATCACACATTATTCAAGCCGATGCTTTGGAACTGAATTATCAAGAAACTTGTAATACATTGAAAATCAAGCAAATAGCTCTAGCGATTGTGCATCCGCCTTATTGGGATATAATCAAATTCAGCGACCAACCCGCCGACTTGTCTAATGCCGTTTCGCTGACGGATTTTTTGGCAAAAATGGGCAAACTCGCCGACAAAATTGCCGAAATACTCCCCAAAAACCGCTATATGGCTTTGGTAATCAGCGACAAATACGAAAAAGGTGAGTGGATACCTTTGGGTTTTTATACAATGCAAACCATTTTGACCAAAAAATTTAAACTCAAATCCATTGTTGTCAAAAACTTTGAAGATACCAAAGGCAAAATGAATCAAAAAGAACTTTGGCGATACCGTGCCTTGGCGGGTGGTTTTTATGTATTCAAACACGAATACATTTTTTTATTTCAAAAGAAATAAGTAATGAGTTAATCCTCCAGAGGCGGACAAGTTTATTAAATGTGCTAGATAAATAAGCTATAACACCTTGATTATCAATGATTTATAAGTAAAATCGAGTTATCATTATCTTTGAAAGAAGTAGTTTAAATTCGGTGTAATCGCCCTTCAGAATCCCACCTCCGAAATCCGAAATCCCATCTCCGAAATCCCATCTCCGAAATCCGAAAATTCAATTAAATTTGTAATTAAAAGCAAAATAATGGCTTTATTTGTAAGGCAGTCAAAGTAACAGTGATACACAACTAAGTGCTTGTGCATAATTGATGGATATTATTTTACATAATCAACTCATTATCAGCACGTTAGCAAATTGATAAAACTTGTCCGCCTCTGCTGGATTAGTACATTTTACCAATTGCAATTGCTCAAATACTGCCCACTCTTTACGAAACAATGGCAATGAACTAAGTTTTGAACTCAAACTATCAAAAATATGCAACAACTAACCGGAATTGATGCGTCCTTCCTATATCTCGAATCATCTAAAAGCCCGATGCACATTGGTGGGGTGTATCTGTTTGCGCCTCCGGCTAAGGGCGAAATGAGTTTTCAAGACTTTCGCAACTACATCGAGTCGCGCTTGCATACAGCCAAACCTTTTCGCCAGCGCATTGTAGAGTCCCCCCTCAACTTGGGGCATCCGTATTGGATAGAAGACCCGCATTTCAATCTTGACCAACATCTTTTTCATATCGCTCTACCCAAGCCCGGGGGTAGAAAAGAACTTCGTGCCGCCGCCGCGCAGTCATTTTCACGTACTTTAGACCGCAGCCGTCCTTTGTGGGATTTGACCTTTGTTGAAGGCTTAGATGGTTTTGCTGATTTGCCTCAAGGCTCATTTGCCGTCATCAGCAAAGTGCATCACGCGGCGATTGATGGGGCTTCGGGAGCCGAAATGATGGGTTCATTGTTTAGCCTAAACCCCGAGCCGGATTTGAATACCCCTTTCAAACCTTGGTATCCCGACAAAATTCCGTCCAGCCTTGAAATGCTAGGCAAAAACCTTTGGAATACCTTTGGTACACCTATTCAACTAGGCAAATTTTTGATGGAGTCGGCGGGCAATGTCGCCAAAGTAGCCTACGAAGCCTATGAAAAAGCCGTTACGCCCCCACCTTTGCCTTTTACAGCTCCGGCAACGCCTTTCAATACGACCATTACCGGCAGTAGAGTGTTTGGGGGGGTGGAGTTTGACTTGGCACAAATCAAAGCAATGAAAAATATGTTGCCCAATATCACTATCAATGATGTGATTTTGACGGTTTGTTCGGGGGCTTTGCGCAAATATTTGCTCATTCACGAAAAACTCCCCCAAAAGTCGATGATTGCAATGGCTCCGATTTCGGTGCGCTCCGAAGACCAAAAACAGGCTATGGGCAATCAGGTATCGGCAATGCTAGTGTCTTTGGCTACCGTAGAACCCGACCCGGTGCGCCGCTTGCAGTTGGTTAATGAAAGCTCGCGCAACTCCAAGACCTACAGCAAGGCAGTAGGAGCTACACAATTGATGAATTTTATTCCTTCTACGCTTGCTGCTTTGGGGGCAAGGCTTTATACCACGATGAAAATGTCGGAAATGCACACCCCTTACTTCAATTTGGTGATTACCAATGTACCCGGACCGCCAATGCCCTTGTATATGAATGGAGCTAAACTATTGCACCATTACGGTACTGCGCCGGTTTTAGATGGTTTGGGCTTGTTGATGGTGGTATTTAGCTATGCCGGGCATATTTCGGTTTCGGCTACCTCCACACCCGAAATAATCCCCGATATGGAAGTTTTTTTACAATGTTTTATTGACTCTCGAGACGAGCTTTACCAAGCATTGGTGGGCAAAACTTCCGACAAACCTGAGAATGCTCAACCCAAAACCGAAGAAACACCAGCCACCAAAACTGCCAAAAGCAAAAAGGTGAAGGCTAATGAATAATTTTGGTTTGACGGAAGCCTAATTTAACGCGCATATTTTGATAACTAATTGACCGTGTCCGCCTTTGGAGGATAATCAGTTAGTTATATTTGAAAAAAATAGACTATTTTGACAAATAAGGGTTTTTCATTAAAAATAAAATTGTATAATTTTTATATTTTTAGAAAATGAATAATTGTCTGTACCGCAGGTCTGGCAATTATTTATTTTCTAAAAATGCTTTTAAATTGTTGTTATTAAATAATATTTAACTTATTGACAATCAAATATTTACGAGTCATTTATTTTGCAAAAGGGGTATCATTGCTATGATTTAAAATTAGGATTGGGTGAAAAAACTTAAAATAAATTTTAATTTCTATCTTGTTAATAAGTACCTGATTATCAGTTACTTGCAACTAATATC
>JALONJ010000295.1 GCA_025455045.1 Microscillaceae bacterium
ATAAAAGTCCTTTGTGCGTATGAAAATAGTTTAACTAATAATTTATAAAGTGCTGTAAATCAAGGCTTTACAAATAGCGCGTAAATTTGAATTACACCCCTTAGAAAACGATATTCGTTTCAAACAAGGCATTGAGAAAGGTATTGAGAAAGGCATTGAAAAAGGCATTGAAAAAGGTATTGAGCAGGAAAAAGTTCAAACCATTCAAGCTATGCTATCCGAAAAAATGAAGCCAGAGCAAATTGCCAAAATCACCAAAACCTCCCTAGATTTTGTGAAAAAAGTTGCCAATAGCTTGAAAAAAACCTGAAATTTAGAAAATATAGCTCTTACTTACGACTTAGAAAACGATATTCGTTTCAAACAAGGTATTGAGAAAGGCATTGAGCAGGAAAAAGTTCAAACCATTCAAGCTATGCTATCCGAAAAAATGAAGCCGGAACAAATTGCCAAAATTACCAGAACTACCGAGGACTTTGTGAAAAAAGTCGCCGATAGTTTGAAAAAATCATAAACAAGTATAAATTATAATATACTGATAATCAGATACTTAGTAAATATTTAAGCGATTTAATTTTAATAAACTGTTTCCAAAATTACTCTCATTTGCTATCCAAGGAAGATGAGTTTTTAGTTTGCCCGCTAAAAATTGCTAAAAATTCAAAAAAATAGCCTAATTTTGAGTTTGGGGTAATTAGTTGATTATCAATTAATTACAAATAAATCTCTAAAAATTACAAAATTAGCATTATGGCAATTCGAGTCGCTATTCAGCATCATACCGCGTATTATTACGATAAGCATATCCAATTATTTCCGCAAGTGATTCGTTTGCGTCCGGCGGTACACTCACGCACGCCTATTTTGGCTTATTCTTTGAAGATTCAGCCCGAACCGCATTTTATCAATTGGCAACAAGACCCTTTTGGCAATTATTTGGCAAGAGTGGTTTTTCCCGAAAAAGTCAAGGAATTTGTGGTGGACGTAGAAGTGATTGCCGAAATGGTCGTCATCAATCCTTTTGACTTCTTTTTGGAAGAATACGCCGAAAAATTCCCTTTTACCTACAACGAACAACTCAAGAAAGAACTCATTCCCTACCTCGAAATCAAAGAAAACGGCGATTTATTAAAAGATTTCCTCCAATCCGTCGAGCAATTTAAAGGGTTAAATACCGTAGATTTTTTGGTAGCCGTCAATCAAGCCGTACATCGCGCCGTCAATTATTCCATAAGAATGGAACCCGGTATCCAAACTTGCGAAGAAACCTTGAGCAAGGCTTTAGGCTCTTGTCGGGATTCAGGTTGGTTGTTGGTGCAAATTTTACGGCATTTTGGCTTGGCGGCTCGCTTTGTTTCGGGCTATTTGGTCCAACTCAAAGCCGACCAAAAAGCCCTCGACGGTCCTTCGGGTCCCGAAGAAGATTTTACCGACCTCCACGCTTGGGCAGAAGTCTATATCCCCGGCGCGGGTTGGATTGGCTTAGACCCTACTTCGGGATTATTTGCCGGGGAAGGACATATCCCCTTGGCTTGCACCCCCGATGCCGTGAGTGCCGCCCCCATTAGCGGATTTTTAGAACCCGCCAAAACCGAATTTGCATATACCAACAAGGTTTCGCGCATCCACGAAGACCCGCGCGTGAGCAAGCCTTATACCGATGCCCAATGGCAAGCAATGGTCAATTTGGGTTTTCAAATTGAACAAGACTTGCAACGCGAAGATGTGCGCCTGACAATGGGCGGCGAACCGACTTTTGTTTCGGTGGACGATATGGAGTCAGAAGAATGGAATGTAAGTGCCGATGGCGCGCACAAACGCAAGCTGGGTGATGATTTGGTCAAGCAATTAAAAGAAGTTTTTGGTAAAGGCGGATTTATTCACTACGGACAAGGCAAATGGTATCCGGGTGAGCCATTGCCACGCTGGCAATATAGCCTCAATTGGCGCAAAGACGGGCTTCCACTTTGGCAAAATCCGACTTTGTTGGCGGATATTCATACTAATTATGGATTTGATCACTCACACGCCGAGGCTTTTATCTTGGAAGTAGCTAATTATTTGAATGTCAATCCCAAAAATGTGTGTCCGGCCTATGAAGATGTATTTTATCAATTGTGGGAAGAAGAAAATTTGCCTAGCAATATTGACCCTTTGAAAGTCAATTTGAAAGATACAATGGAAAGGCGCACAATGTCCGAAAAGCTAAGAATGGGTTTGAATAATCCTACAGGATTTGCCTTGCCTTTGCGCTGGAATCATTTTGACCAACGCTGGCTCAGTTGTGCTTGGGAATTTAAACGCCAATATATGTTTCTAACCCCCGGTAACTCGCCGATGGGTTTGCGCCTGCCGCTGAAATCCTTGCCTTATGAAGTTCCCAACCAACGCTATCAGCCTTTTGAGCGTAGTCCTTTTGAAGAAGTAGGCAAACTGGCTGATTATCACGCTATTGTGCAGGCTCGTTATGGCAAAACTGTCGATGAAACCATTCCTGAAGAGTTATTAAACCCTAAGACTTATAAAATCGAAAAATCAGCCGAAGACAAAGAAAAGGAAAAATACAAGCCTGTTCAAATCAAAGAAAAAGCCGAAGAAATAGACACTTTTGAGCCGACTTACAAAGTATTTACCATCAAAACCGCCCTTTGTATTGAAGCGCGAGAAGGCAGAGTCTATATTTTTATGCCGCCTTGCGAGTATTTGGAGCATTATTTAGATGTATTGGCGGCAATAGAATTGACTGCCCAAAAACTCCAAATTCCGGTGGTGATTGAAGGCTACGAACCGCCCCGCGACTATCGCACCGAAAAACTGGTGGTAACTCCCGACCCGGGCGTAGTAGAAGTCAATATCCAACCCGCTACCAACTGGGGCGAAATTCTCTACAATTTTGACCATCTTTTTGATGCCGCCAAAGCCTCGCGCCTCAGTTCCGAAAAATTTATGTTAGATGGGCGACACATCGGTACTGGCGGGGGCAATCACATCACCATTGGCGGCATCAAGCCCGCCGATAGTCCGATTTTGCGCCGACCCGATTTACTGCGAAGTTTGGTAACGTATTGGCAAAATCACCCGGGGCTTTCTTATTTGTTCTCGACGGCTTTTGTGGGTACGACCAGCCAAGCCCCTCGGGTGGACGAAGGCCGACTGGAAATGTTGTATGAATTGGAAATTGCTTTTTCGCAAATCCCTGATAATGAGCAAGTTCCGTATTGGTTGGTGGATAGAATATTTAGAAATTTATTGATTGATATAACCGGCAATACCCACCGCGCCGAGTTTTGCATTGACAAACTCTACCGCCCTGATACCAATGCCGGACGCTTAGGCATTTTAGAACTGCGGGCTTTTGATATGCCCCCCAGCAAACAAATGTGTTTGTTGCAATTGCTCTTGATTCGGGCTTTGATTGCAATGTTTTGGCAAAAGCCCTATCAAAAAAAACTGGTGCGTTGGGGAACGGAACTGCACGATAAATTCCTTTTGCATCACTATGTACGCGAAGATATGAAAGAAGTGATTGAGCAATTGCGAGCCTTTGGCTATCCCTTCGAATTGAGCTGGTTTGAGCCTTTCTTTGAGTTTCGGTTTCCGATGATGGGCAAGGTGCAAGTCGGTGATATTCAGCTAATTCTGCGAACCGGCATTGAGCCTTGGAATGTCTTGGGCGAAGAAATGAGCAGTGTCGGCACTGCCCGATTTGTGGATTCTTCTTTGGAAAGATTGGAAGTAGTCATCAATGGCATCAATCTCGAACGGTATATTCTCCTGTGCAATGGCGTGCGCGTGCCTCTGCGCTCCACGGGCGTACACGGTGAGTATGTAGCCGGAATCCGCTACAAGGCTTGGAATCCACCTTCTGCCTTACATCCCACCATTACTACCGATGCGCCTTTGGTTTTTGATATTTTTGATACTTGGAATGGTCGCTCGATTAGCGGTTGCACCTATCACGTGTATCACCCGGGCGGTCGTTCATACAGCACCTACCCCGTCAATGCCTTTGAGTCGGAGTCGCGCCGCGAGAGCCGTTTTTGGGAGTATGGACATACACAGGGCAAATACCAACCGCCCGTACCGACCATCATTGCCTCGAGCCAAAGTGCCTACCTGAGCAATAGCACCCAAAAATATGTAATCAACCACGAAAACAACGAAAATCTGGTATTTGTCCCCACCGAAACCCCCATTGACCCTGAGTATCCTTATACGGTGGATTTAAGGAGGATGAAGAGGAGGTAGATTTTGTAATTTCTTGGCTCAATTAGTCGGAATTAATAATTTCGACTAGCTGGGTGAATTCCGACCGACTGTGGTTTTATTGGGTACTAAATACTATTTTTTAAAAACGGCATTTAATACTTCACCTAATAAAACACCACCTAAAACTATACTACCCAAAACGAGACTTGTTCTACCTACATCTTCCCAAAAATCATTTTGTGGATTTGCAGAAACTGTATTTAAGGAATATATTGCATTGATTACTTCTTGCATACTTTGGTATCTATCATTAGGATTTTGATTTGTCATATTGATAACAATATTTCTAAGTCTATTATCTTGTATATGTCCATCAATACTTCCTGTTAAAACTTCTCTGAAAATTATGCCAAGTGCATAAATATCAGTTCTGTGATTTGTCAAATTACTGTTATTCCATTGTTCAGGAGAACAATATCCTTGTGTTCCAATACCTTTATTGGTTAATACAACAGATTGATAATGAATAAACTTCCCAATTCCCCAATCAGCTATGATAGGCTCAAAACCATCGAACAATATATTTTCAGGTTTTAAATCTCTGTGAATTGTTCCCTTACTATGTGCATATTGCATAGCTTGTGCAATTAACAAAATAATCGCAGTAGTAGATTTTGGTGTAAAAATTAGATTTTTAGTTTTAAATTCATTTAACAAAGTTCTTAAACTGCCTTTTTCAAAAAAAGGCATAATATAATGAGGATATTGATTATGAATATCATAACGAACAATGGTAGTGCCACAGATGTAATGCTGAAAATTACCTCAATACCTTTTCACTAATTATGTTCAGCATTATATTTAAGGCACTACCCGAACAATTTTTACAATGTTCTTGTGGTTTAATTTTGTTACGCCGTTGTTGGTGTTAGAAATTACCTTTAGCTTTTGATTTTTTTGCGTCTCTCGGGTAATTTCGACACCAACAACTCATAGCAATAGGGTTGTTGGTGTCGAAAAATGCTGGAAATTAGCTTTTAGATGGTTTCTAAAATTCGTCAGCATTTTTCTAACACCAACAACGGCAATAAAAATAAAACCTTTACTCCCTTATTGGTTCTAGAAATTACACTTTAGCCCCCAAAAACCGCTTCTTTTCTAATCTCGCAATCTCGAGACCAATAACTTTTACTCCGTTGTTGGTCTTAGCCCCAAAAATCGGAACTTTTGTCTAAAAGCAAGAATCTATAAGTAATTGATAATCAAGTATTTATAAAATAGGTTCTTGGAAGAAGTTGCCAAGAAATTTTTAAATTCTTGCGGGTTTATCAGGTACAACGACCAACTCGTAGTACACGCGGTTGCTGGGGTCAAAAAATATCCGATAATAGCAGTAATTAAGAAATTAGAAATTATATAAATACTTGACTATCAATATATTGCATTTTTCAAATGCAGGTTTATTTTTTATTAACTCCTTAAAAGCGCAACGACATTTTTCTACGCACCAACTAGGGAGGAAAAATACAAAGTGCTAGACTTGGAAATCTAGCACTTTGTAGGGAGAGCTAAAATAATATTTTTTATGATTTGCCAACTTATTAGCGACCAAAACAGGGGTCAGATGAGCTTTCAAAACGGGTTTTAGACTTATCAGGGTTGATGCGTATATAGGCACTAACTTTTTCGCATTTCCACTCGATTGTAAAAACATACACGTTTTTGTCTTTTGAGTTGGCAAATTTAAACTTGAGAGTTTCGTCATCGCTGATGTTTTAAGACTTTGTAAAACTTTGTACCAAAGAAAAAGCTATGTTTTGGTTTTATGCCCTTCAAAATTAATCATTGCTAATTTTCAACCCAAACCCGCAACTTAATGCGGCAAAATCCTTAGTTTTGCGGCAAATTTAGAATTAGGAAAAATGAAAAAAATCAAATCCGCACTTATTTCCGTTTTTTACAAAGATAATTTAGAAAAAATAGTCGAACTGCTCAAACAACATCAAGTCAAAATCTACTCTACCGGTGGCACGCAAACTTTTTTGGAAGGCTTGGGGGCAGACGTAATTTCGGTTGAATCACTTACCGGCTATCCGTCCATTTTGGGAGGGCGAGTCAAGACCTTGCACCCCAAGGTATTTGGTGGTATTTTGGCACGCCGAGCCGAAACCTCTGATTTAGAGCAAATTAGCCAATACGAAATTCCCGAGATTGATTTGGTGATTGTCGATTTGTACCCCTTTGAAGCAACCTTGGCTTCGGGGGCGGGCGAAGCTGATATTATTGAAAAAATTGACATTGGTGGTATATCGCTCATCCGTGCCGCCGCCAAAAACTTTGCCGATGTTGCCATTATTGCTTCCCAAGCGCAATATGGACTACTGGCAGAAATGCTGGAGAAAAATGCCGGAGGCACTACGCTCGACGACCGCAAACTTTTAGCCGCCCACGCTTTCAATGTAAGCTCGCATTACGACTCGGCGATTTTTAATTATTTCAATCAAACTGCCCAAATTCCTACTTTCAAACAAAGTATTCAAGCGGCTGATACCCTGCGCTATGGCGAAAATCCGCATCAAAAAGGCGTGTTTTATGGCAATTTGTCGGCTATGTTTGACAAACTGCACGGCAAGGAGTTGAGTTACAACAATTTGGTAGATGTAGATGCCGCTGTAGGTTTGATAGCCGAATTTAGCGACCCGGCTTTTG
This sequence comes from Microscillaceae bacterium, assembly GCA_025455045.1. Classification (GTDB taxonomy): domain Bacteria; phylum Bacteroidota; class Bacteroidia; order Cytophagales; family Microscillaceae; genus JALONJ01. The sequence continues at coordinate 6,919 of JALONJ010000295.1, forward strand.
TGATTATCAAACATACCAACGCTTGCGGAGTAGCCGTAGCACAAGATGCCAAAACTGCCTATCTCAATGCGCTGGCTTGCGACCCGGTTTCGGCGTTTGGCGGGGTAATTGTGAGTAATCAAACCATTGATTTGGCAACTGCCGAGGAGTTGAATAAACTATTTTTTGAAATTCTCATTGCCCCAGCGTTTGATGAAGATGCCCTAAGCGTTTTAAAATCCAAGAAAAATCGTATTTTACTGACCCAAAAATCGGGTTTGCCTACTTCTCCACTTTTCAAATCATTGTTGAATGGGGTGATTGAGCAAGACCGCGACTTATATACCGAAACCGCCCAAGATTTGAAAACAGCTACCCTCAAATCGCCTTCAAAAGAAGAAGTAGAGGCTTTGTTGTTTGCCGCCAAAGTTTGCAAACATACCAAATCCAACACCATTATTTTGGCAAAGAAAAACCAATTGTTGGCAAGTGGTGTAGGACAAACCTCGCGCGTAGATGCCCTCAGACAAGCCATTGAAAAAGCCAAATCTTTTGGTTTTGATTTGCAAGGCGCAGTTATGGCTTCCGATGCGTTTTTTCCGTTTCCCGACTGCGTAGAGATTGCCCACCAAGCCGGTATTACGGCAGTAATTCAGCCGGGTGGCTCTATCAAAGACCAAGAATCTATAGATTATTGCAATCAAGCCGGAATGAGTATGGTGATGACCGGTGTGAGGCATTTTCTGCATTAAACAGATCTGAATAATTACCTATCGGTGCGTGAGAAAATACTGCTATACAAAAAGCCCTCGCCTCTGAGAACCTGCCCCTACCCCCTCCGAAGGCTAATCTCCCTACAGAATTTTAAAGTGCTGATAATCAATCACTTAACTATCATTATTTTTAATTGGTGTAGTAATTGATAATGCTC
>JALONJ010000296.1 GCA_025455045.1 Microscillaceae bacterium
AAAAATTATTTAAAATATTTATTATATTAAAATAATACAATTTTATTTTAAACATAATTTATAATTTATCGAAAAAATGTATTTTTTACATTACAATTATTTGATTATCAATTAGTTATAAAAATATTCACGTTATTTTATTCTTGTTCCTTAGAGAAATAAAATTTTGAAATAACCTTATCAATGATGAAAAAAAAAGTATATCATCTCTCTACTTGTGATACTTGCCAAAAAATCATCAAACAATTGGGCATTGGGCAAGAGTTTGAATATCAGGATATTAAGTCCGAAAAAATAACCAATTCGCAACTAGAGGAAATGAAAAATTTGGCAGGTAGTTATGAAGCATTATTTAGCAAAATTGCCCGCAAATACAAAGAATTGGGTTTGAAAGATCAAAATCTGAATGAAGATGACTTTAAAAATTATATTTTGTCGGAATATACATTTTTGAAACGACCGGTTTTTTTGATTGATGAGCAAATTTTTATAGGCAATGCCCCCAAAACCGTAACGGCAGTGGCGGAAGCTCTAAAAAAATAAAAGAATACTATTTTTTGCGGAGGCTGACAAAAATCATATTTTTATTTTGTTGGAATCTCCAATTTTGATTCAGATAATACACTAATCTGAAATCAATGAAAGAAACCAATCATCTTAGCTTTCGGACCGAGGTAATCACTCGTTGCTACCACTGTGGCGAGGAGTGCAAAGACGAGATTTTGCATTTTGACGACAAAGAATTTTGTTGCCAAGGTTGCCAAACCGTATATGAAATCCTGTCCGAAAACGGAATGTGCAACTATTATGATTTGAGCCAAAATCCGGGCATCAAGCTCAAAAACCGCGATTTTGGGGATAAATTTGCTTATTTGGATAATACCGAAATCGCGCGCCGCTTGCTCAGTTTTGCCAGCGATGATTTGAACAAAGTTACTTTGTTTTTACCGGCTATCCATTGCAGTTCTTGTATTTGGTTACTCGAGAACTTATACAAACTCCGAGACGGCATTACTTACTCACGGGTCAATTTTGTCCGCAAAGAAATTTCCCTCTCATTCAATCCACAAGTAATTAGTTTTCGGCAAGTAGCGGAGCTACTCACTACGCTGGGTTATGAGCCGCAAATCAATTTGCAAGACCTCAAACAAAAACAACAAAATAACCAAAACCGCAATCTAATTTACAAAATTGGAGTTACCGGCTTTTGTTTTGGCAACATTATGTTGTTTAGTTTTCCTGATTATTTAGCTTGGGAAGATTGGGTGGATATGCACCGCTTCTTGGGTTATTTGAATATTTTGCTTGCACTGCCCATATTTTTTTATAGCAGTTCCGATTATTACCGTTCAGCTATAGGGGCATTGCGGGCTAAAACCATCAATCTTGACGTACCAATTACCCTAGGGATTTTTGCCATTTTTGGGCGCAGTCTGTACGAAATTCTTACCCTGACTGGTGCCGGTTATATGGATTCTTTGGCGGCTTTGTTGTTTTTTTTATTGACCGGTAAGTGGTTTCAAAGCAAAACCTACGAAAGTTTGTCATTTGAACGGGATTATAAATCTTATTTTCCTCTGGCAGTAACTGTCAAAAATCCTAAAACTGAACAGACTGATAATCAGACAGTTACAAGTCTGAAAAAAAATGATGTAATCCTGATTCGCAACCGTGAGTTGGTTCCGGCAGATAGCATATTATTGACCGAAAAAGCTTTTATTGACTATAGTTTTGTAACCGGCGAGGCAAAACCGGTAGAAAAAATCCAAGGTGATTACATCTATGCCGGAGGCCGGCAAATGGGTAGTACCATTGAATTGGCAGTACAAAAAGAAGTTCAACAAAGCTACCTTACCCAACTCTGGAATAGTGAAGTATTCAACAAGCCCAAAGTGGAGAAGGTAATCCGCCATTCGGCTTTTGTGAGCAAGTATTTTACTTATGTTACTTTAATCATCGCTTTTGGTTCGTTTGGTTTTTGGTATTTTGTCAATCCGGCAGTGATGTGGAATGCGTTTACGGCAGTATTGATTGTGGCTTGTCCTTGTGCTTTGGCACTCTCGATGCCTTATGGGTTGGGCAATACCACTCGCATCTTTGGGCGCAACAAGTTTTATCTCAAAAACGCCGAAGTAGTTGCCCATTTAGCCGAAATCAATCATCTTGTATTTGACAAAACCGGCACAATCACCCAAAACGAGCAAGCCGAAATCGAGTTTGTGGGAAATGAACTAACTTCGCAAGAAAAAAGCTATATCAAGTCTTTGGCGGTTCATTCTACCCACCCATTCAGCAAAAAAATTGCCGAGATTTATCAAAATATTCCCAGCCTCACCCCCGAATATTTCAAGGAAGTAGAAGGCAAAGGAATTTATGGACGCATTGCCGGTATTGCCCTCAAAATGGGGTCGAAAAGATTTGTAGAAGATGTTGATAGTCAAGTTCATCACGAAGATAATTTGCAATCGCGGGTGTATATTCAGTGGCAAAATCAGCTATTGGGGTATTTCAAAATTCAAAACCAATATCGCCCCGATTTGAAAGATATAGTCAAAGAATTACAAAACGAAAAAGTTGATATTTCGGTCGTAACCGGCGACAATCACGCCGAATTGCTGCGTTTGCAAGGTATTTTTGGCAGTCAGGCTGATTTGCGCTTTCACCAAACCCCACAAGACAAACTGGAATATGTCAAAAACCTCCAAAATCAAAAGAAAGAGGTTTTGATGCTTGGCGACGGACTAAATGATGCCGGAGCTTTGAAGCAAAGCGATGTGGGCATCGCCATTACCGAAGACACTACTTCATTTTCACCGGCTTGTGATGCCATTTTAGATGCTTCGGCGTTTGGACAATTGAATAAATTTATCAAATTTTCCAAAGTTGCCATCAACATCGTGAAAATGAGTTTCTTTTTATCTTTTATGTATAATATAGTCGGATTGTCGTTTGCCGTATCGGGCAATTTGTCGCCGGTATTGGCGGCAATTTTGATGCCCCTGAGTTCGATAACCGTAGTAGGCTTTATTATATTGATGACCAACTGGTACGCAATGCAGTGGAAATTATTGAAATAATAAACAGAAAAATAACAAGCTAAATAATTGATAATCAATTATTTACAAAAATCGTTTAGCCATCAATTTCAAAATGAAGTTTAAAACATAAATTCTAGGACACTATCGGAGAGTCAATCTGTGGGTTACGGGTTGATTCTTTTTTTTGTCATTGCTAAAAAGTGAGGAGTGGAAATTTTATAAAGCTTTGATTATTAGTCAATTAGGTTTTTTGATTCTTCAGCACTTTTTAGGAATCACCGAAAAGTGCTGAAGATTTGAATTTTTTAGTTAATTGCTTGGTTTTCAATTACTTAGTTCCTAACTTGAAATTCGATATTAGAAATCAAGAACTAAAGAAGACACGAACTCTTGTTGGAATTGAACCCAATTATTTTTTTCACGTACAAAAAAATGTTTTACCTTTAATAAAAAATCTTATGAAAATTCAATTGTCTATCGCAAAGTTTCTACAGTATCACATCTTTTGCCTTGTTTTGATGCTAGTCGGGGGCGGAGTATATGCCCAAGCCTACAAAACAGCAACCGTAAGTAGCCACAACGAAAACATCGGCAAAGTGCAAAGAACCGGTCTCAAAATCAGCGTAGCTTTTAGCGAAAAGCGCGTGAAAGATGCTTGGGAAAATTATTTGAAAAAATTTGGCAAGGTATCTTCTTCCAAAGGTGTATTTGAAATGGAAGTAGCAAAAATTCCGAGTATTTCTGCTCAACCAATCCGAATCGTGAGCAAAGTAAGTGAAGAAAGCAACAGCAGTGCTTATGTGTTTTGCGCTTTTGACTTGGGTACAGGCTACATTACGTCCGCCGACAGCCATTACGGAGCCGCCGAAAAATTTATGAAAGACTTTGTCTTGAAAGTATATCGAGATGAATATGGCGAGCAAATAGCGGCTGCCGAAAAAGTATTGAATACCAATATTCGCAATCAAGAAAAACTGGTCGAGAAAGACAATGATTGGAACAAAGAAATCCAAAATAATCAACAAGATATTGTTGATTTGGAAAAGAAAATCCAAGAGAAAAAAGCCAAAATTGTGGAGCTGAACCAACAAATTGAGACCAACAAAACCACCAAACTCAAAGCCGCCGAGGAAACTGACCGCGCTCGCAAACAAGTAGAACAAATGAAAGCCAAATTGGGTGAGATTAACTAAGGAATGGATTGATTTTAAAATGCGCTACCCTCAAAAGCAGTTTTTTGACAAAAGCGGCTACATTCAACTTCGGTAAAGTTTAAAACTTTGCCGAAGTTCAAAAAAGTAATGATGTCCTTGTTGCCCTTAAAAAATGCTAAAGATTGTTAGATAATCTTCAAATGTTTAGCCCAGTATTTATCAAGACCAACAACGCTTTGCAAACGGGTTAATCGCTGGTTTTTGTTGTTTTTGACAGCAAATAGGTAAACACCTGATAATCAGCTATTTATAAAATATTTGCCTATTTGTTCTACATTGTAGCAGTTTGCCGAGAAATCAAAATAAGCCTACATACAATCGGGTAGTTTTCACAAATAATCCGCCATAAACTCCCTCAACCAATCGCCAAACCTCCCAATCAACCAATCGCTCATCGCTCCCCCCTACCTGCTCCACCTGACCAAAATCATTTTTCCTTACTCGCTTGCCTTCTATTTTTGCGACATTCCAAAATTATTTTGAATTAGTCTAAATAAAATTTGCAGAATTAAAATCACTTAGTATTTTTGCCACATTATTTAGAATTAGTCTAAATTAAATTAATGTTTACAATGAAAACTTTTACCTATCACTTTTTTACAATTTTTATCAAAATAAATCTATTGAGCATTATTTTGCTAGGTTTAGCTCTGCAAAGTACTGCCCAAACTATTGCTACCATCAAACCTATTTCTGAAACTCCCAAAGGGGCAATCAAAGGTACACTCAAAGACAAAACCGGCATCAACGTAGTCGGCGCAAGTATCTGGCTTAAAGGTACAGCCAAAGGCACTACCAGTGATGCCAACGGACGTTTTGAACTAAAAAATGTCCCCGAAGGCGAGTACACTTTGCAAATTCAAGCCGTGAATATTCAATTGCTGGAGCAAGTCATTCAAGTCAAAGCTCAGGAGACGCTTCAATTAGAATTGAACCTCAACGAGAGTATTCAGGAACTTGCCGAAATCCAAATTTTAGAATCTCGCAGCAAAGAATTGGAAAGCCTGCCCGAAGTAGAAGGCACAAGTATATTTGCCGGAAAAAAGAGCGAAGTCATCAACTTTGCCGGTTTAGATGCCAACTTTGCCACCAACAACACCCGCCAAATTTTTGGCAAAACGCCGGGCATTTCTATCTGGGAAAATGACGGCTCGGGTTTGCAAGTTGGTGTAGCCTCAAGAGGCTTAAGTCCCAATCGCAGTTGGGAATTTAATGTTCGGCAAAATGGCTACGACATAAGCTCCGACCCCTTCGGCTACCCTGAAGCCTATTACAACCCACCTATGGATGCCGTAGAAAGAATCCAAGTAGTGCGTGGGGCTTCCTCTTTGCAATTTGGTCCGCAATTTGGCGGCTTACTCAATTACATAGTCAAAAGAGGAAGTGCCAACCGCCCCATTGTGGTTGAGAGCCAGCAAACTATTGGCAGTTTCGGTTTATTCAGTTCTTACAATTCGGTCGGCGGTACCAAAGGCAAATTTAATTATTTTGCTTATTATCAACACCGCAACGCCGAAGGCTGGCGACAAAATAGCCGTTATACCAGCGATAATCTCCATTTTAATCTCAACTATGCGCTTACCCAAAACCTTAAAATTGGCATCGAGTATACCTATTCTGATTTTCAGAGCCAACAAGCTGGGGGCTTGACCGATGCCCAGTTTGCCCAAGATGCTCGCCAGAGCTTTAGAGCGCGCAATTGGTTTGGTGTGCCTTGGCACGTCCTCAATTTGAATGTTGATTATCAAGTAAGCGAAAAAACCAAACTCAATCTGAAAGTATTTGGCTTGCTGGGTGAGCGCAATAGTGTGGGTTTTGTGAATGCCATTACAGTTGCCGATACCATCAATCCCAATCTCAAAGCCTACAACCCTCGCCAAATTGACCGCGATTTTTATAAAAATCTAGGGGCTGAGTTACGCTTATTGTCTGATTATCAATTATTTGGCAAAAATCACACACTTGCTTCAGGTTTGCGCTTTTTTCGCGGCAATACCCAACGCCAGCAATTGGGTAGGGGTAGTACCGGCTCAGGTTTTGATTTGACCTTGCAAGATGCTCGCTTTTCGCGCGATTTGAATTTTACTTCCAACAACTTTTCGGCTTTTGTCGAAAATATTTTTCGGGTAAACAAAAACTGGACAATCACCCCGGGGGTACGCTTCGAACACTTGCAAAATGATGCTCAGGGCAGGCTTAGAATTAATAGTGGTGTGGACGAAAACATCCAACCACAAAATCAAGCCCGCAATTTTGTCTTATTGGGTATAGGTTCAGAATACAAAATCAAGCCCAATATCAGCCTCTATGCCAACTATTCGCAGGCTTATCGTCCGGTTTTGTTTAGTGATTTGACTCCGGCGGCAGTTACTGGCTTCGAGATAGACCCCAACCTCCAAGATGCGCAAGGCTTCAATGCTGATTTGGGCGTGCGCGGCAATTGGAAAGAATATTTGTTTTTTGATGTAAGTGGATTTTATTTGAATTATCAAAATCGCATTGGGCAAATAGCCACCAGCCCCACTACTTTGTTGAGAACCAATTTGGGTACTACCCACCATCGTGGTTTGGAAGCCTATCTAGAGTTGAATCCAATGAAATTTATTGCCGAAAAACCAAGATGGGGCAATGTCAATCTGTTTGCTTCTTTGAGCTTTATAGAGGCTCGTTATGCCGATTTTGTACGCCGAACTTATGTCAATAATCAATTGGTAGAAAGCAATTTGAAGGACAAAAAAGTAGAAAATGCCCCGCAACATATCCACCGTTTGGGGTTAAATTATACTTTAAAAGGTTTTTCATTGACTTGGCAAATGAGTATTGTGGGAGCAACCTATAGCGATGCCGACAATACCGAAACGGCTTCGGCAAATGGTCAAAATGGCAAAATTCCGGCTTATCGAGTTATGGACTTATCGGGTTCTTATCGTTTTTTGGATAATTATAACATTCGTTTTGGGGTAAACAATCTAGCCGATGCACGCTATTTTACGCGCCGCGCCGGAGGCTATCCGGGTCCGGGCTTGTTGCCATCTGACGGGCGCAATTTTTATGTATCTTTTGGTATCAGATTATAATTTGTTGATTACTAAGCACTTATAAAAATCCGAATCGTTATGATTCGGATTTTTTTGGTTTATTAACGTGAATATGTTTATCACTAATTGACAATCAACTAATTATAATTTAAAAAACACACTTTTCGGTAAATTATAAATTATTTTTAAAATAAAATTGTATTATTTTAATATAATAAATTTTTGATGTGATTTTTGTATAAATACATAAAATACTGAAAATCAATTAGTTAATTGAAAAATTGAACCAATAAAAATAACCCAACTACGTCATCTTGTAAGGAACTTTGTGGACTTTTTTCAGCCTCCCCCCAACCCCATCCGAAAGAGGGAGAGAAATATAATTTGTGGATTTTCAATTAATTACAGAAATATTTTGGTTCTTCACCACTTTTCAGGAATGAGAATTTTTTTTCTGAAATTTATCAATTTCAGTGATTCTGAGCGAAGCGAAGAATCTGAAACTCTTGAT
>JALONJ010000297.1 GCA_025455045.1 Microscillaceae bacterium
TTTATAATCAACTCATTATCAATTAGTTACAGAAAACCTATTTTTAAATATTCTAAAAAATCAAACATTCGTTTAAAATTTCTACAGTGGGAATTGCTGACTGATTATTTTATAACTATCTGACCGTGTCCGCCTCTGGCGGATTATCAAGGTTTTAGAATTTAATAAAAATTTTTCAACTCACTGATAATCAAGCACTTATCTATAGTAAGAATTGCTGCTATCTTTTAGATTTTTCTGTAACTAATTGAAAATCAGCAAATTATACTCCTACCCTTTTGTATTCCTCCCTCTCCGAAGGAGAGGGTTGGGGAGAGGCTTGGGGAGTTGGGGGGGCTGAAAAAAGTCCACAAAGTTCCTTGCAAGATAGCAGTTGGTTGCGTATCACATCTAGTTGATAATCAATTAGTTACACAATTTTTAATGCTTAATTCCTGATGGTATTTCCCTTTTTGAGTTAAGAAACAAAGACTTTTTATGATAAACCAAACTGAGGGGAATATCGTTGAGTTTCTCCTCATAAGCTTTGGCAATTTGAGCATAGCGTTGGGCAAGCTCTTTATGACTCAAGATATTTGCTTTAGAATTTTGGAAAATTTCACAAGCCCGAACTCTTAAAGCTAATATTTCGCGCCAATCTCCGCCTTTTTTTTCCAGTAAATCAGCCAATTTATCAAGCGGTAATTGGTGATTAAACGCTTGTAAACCAATAGCTTGCCTATAATAGCTTTCGGCTTTGGTCAAATCTTGGTATTGATTTTCATAGATTGTCCCGAGTTCAGCCAACGCCGAAACAGTGCTTGGCGGGTAGTTTTTAAGCTGAATTACCCATTCAATTATCATAAATTCATTGTTGGGCAAATGCGCGGGAGCCAAGGTCAAAAAGGTTTCATAATACTTAACAGCTTGACCAAAATCTTGTTTGGATTGGTAAACTTGAGCCAAAAAAAAGTGAAAATCAGCATTTTGCGGTTCAAATTGGAGTACTTTGGCTAAAAAATCCTCTGCCTCAATAAAACGGTAATGATCCCAAATAATTTGAGCGAAGGCTTTATATTCTTGAAAAAAATAAGGGTGAAATGCCAATAATTTCTCAACCTCCTTCTGAATCTTGGGATACAGTGATAATAATTCTTTTAAACCTTTATCATCAATTCGGTAGCTGATTTCAAGCCCAGAAGTAACGATGTTATGCCTTATTTTAAATAATTTATAGGCATAGCTTCGCTTGCTCATTACTTCTTCTTTGGTGAAGCCTTTTTCTAATAATAAATCCAAGGTGTTGGATAGTGCAATTGAGGAAGTTTGATGGAAACTAATCCACATAATAACTGTAATCATTTCGGGTACTAAATCAACTGAGCTAAGGAATTGTACGGCAATTGAAGTATTGGCTTCTTCAAAACTTAGAAGAAGATTTATTATTTTTTGATATTCTTCCTTGGTAAATTGCATAACAATTGATTATCATAATCCATTGATTATCTTGGGAATATAAACCTGATATTCAATACCCTGCTTACACTATCCAAAATAGCAAGAAATGTCAAGCCAAAACAATAAAACGAGCTTATCATTGCAAAAAGATAATAATTTTCAATTTTTCAAAAAAATAATTGCCAGACAATGAAGATTCAACATTACTTGCCTTGGGCATTTTTGGCGGTTTGGGTAGCCGGAGTTTTGTATCAAGAAACCAACGCGCAAACTTTTAGCTTGCAAACGCCCTACATTGGCTTTAAATTGGGGCTTTGGCTCTTGTTCATTGGCTTTACGGCTTATAGTTACTATTGTAGTACTCGAGAAAATATTTTTAAAATTTTTAAAATTATGGCAGGCTTGCATTGGGGGCGGCAAATCGGGATAGACTTGTATTTGGGCGTGGCTTTATCGCTTGGGCTTATTTTTTTGCACCAAGGGCTGTGGGTAATGCTGCTATGGCTGGTGCCTTGCCTCATTTATGCCAATATAGTTACATTGTTTTATTTTGCCGTTCATTTTGATAGCCTAGTGGCTAGGTTTTTTGTGGGCTAATCGATATAATTTTTGTTTTTGAACTTCCGCAAAGTTTTAAGCCTCGCCGAAGTTTAACAGAGCGATTTTACTGAAAAAATCACGTTTGATTGCCTATATATTTTCCTAATATTTTAATAAGTTTGTAAACGTAATAGTTCGGACAGTTTCTAAGCCCCCAGCTCCGCCAGAGGCGGAGATTTAGTCCCGAGTAGTTTGCTAAACCGCCGGAGACGGACACGGTCAGGTAGTTGCATAAAGTAATATAACTTATTGATAATCAACCACTTAGAAAAAAACACCCGAACTATTGGTAATAGGCAACTACTCAAAATACTTACGTTTACTTAGCCAAAAAACAATATGCTCACCGTAGAAGAAGCCGAAAAAATAATTGCTGAAAATTTGATTGAGCTAAATACCGAAAGTTTGCCTACTTTGCAGGCTTGGGGGCGAGTTTTAGCCGAAGAGGTGCGAGCTGACCGCGATTTTCCGCCCTTTGACCGCGCAACAATGGACGGCATTGCCATTTTGCACTCGAGTTGGGCGGCCGGACAACGAAAATTTGAGATTCAAGGCACGCAGTTTGCCGGAATGCCCCCTTTTAAGCTCACAAATCCTCAAAACGCGATTGAGATAATGACCGGCGCAGTCTGCCCTCAAGGTGCTGATACCATCATCCGTTTTGAAGATTTGGAATTTGTTCAAGAAGGCAACACACGCTGGGCAAACGTCAAACTCAATGACCTTGAGCCGCGCCAAAACCTGCATCTTCAAGGTATTGACAAGCCAAAAGGGGATTTGATGATGCCGGTTGGTACTTTGTTGGGTTCGCCCGAAATAGCCGTAGCCGCCAGCGTGGGCAAAACTCATCTCATCGTAAGCCAGCCGCCCAAAATTGCCATTATTTCCAACGGCGATGAGTTGGTCGGAATTGAAGAAACTCCGCTACCTTATCAAGTTCGCCGTTCCAATGTATTTGCCTTGGCAACCGCCCTAGCCCAAAACCGATTTTCTGCCGAGTTGTTTCACCTGCCCGACGACCGCCCGTTTATGGAGCGAGAAATCCAAAAAATACTTACTGAATTTGATATTTTAATCTTGAGTGGTGGGGTTTCGCAAGGCTATGCCGATTATATTCCCTTGATTTTGAATGACTTAGGAGTGCAAAAACTATTTCATCAAGTCAAACAAAGACCAGGTAAGCCTTTTTGGTTTGGGCGCAAAGACCAAAAAATTGTGTTTGCCCTGCCCGGTAATCCGGTTTCGACTATTATGTGTTTTTATCGTTACACTTTGCCCTATCTATACCAAATTAGTCAATATCCGCACTCCCAAGCCCAATTTGCTCAACTTGCCCAAGATTTTACGTTTAAGCCCGATTTGAGTTATTTTTTGGGCGTGAAAACCCAAATCAACGCTCAAGGCATTTTACAAGCCTTGCCTGAAGCCGGTCACGGCTCGGGCGATTTTGCCAATTTGCTCACTTGTGATGGCTTTTTGGAATTGCCCGCCAACCAGACCTACTTCCGCGCCGGAGAAGTATTCAAATTTTGGGGCTTTAGAACCCGAAACTAGCGGATTGGTTAATCAATTAGAAAATTTAGATTGTCGTGAATATTAATACTACTATACATTTTTTAATTCGCCACTAAGACACTAAGGTACAATTTATTGATTATCAGTACTTTGCGCCTTAGCGTCTTTGCGTGAATACATATTTTGTATAGTAGTATTGTGAATATTAATAAAAAACAGATAAAATACTGATTGTCAATAACTTAATCTAAACTTTAAAATCAATCAGATTTTTACAGAAGGAAATAATCACCTCAGTTTACAAAAAATAGCCAATCAATTTTAGCAATTGTCGGCAATAAAATATGTTAAGTACTTGATTATCAATTACTTAATTATTTCTACTCATCAAGCCTTCATTTTTGTATATTTGTAAAAAATTATCAGGATTATGGGCTATGGTAACTTTAAAAAACTACGATAAGTAACCAAAACTTTTGGTTTGGATGCCGAAAAAATAGATTTGTTTTCAAATATTCAGCCCATAGAACCTAGTCAATGGCTTCTCGAGACCTTACATAAAGCAAAAATGTTTCCTTTAACCAACGAAAAGGTCAAATCTGAATGGATTATTTCGTCTATTTTGGGCGAAGTAGCCGAAGCCTATTTTGACAAAGTAACTTTATTTTCGGGCGAGGAATTGTTGGTAGATAACACCCGCGATTTGTCGGGTGAGTGTGATTTTTTCTTTATTTTAGCTCCGCGTAAACCTTACTTAGAAAGCCCAATAATTTCGCTGACCGAAGCCAAAGACGAAGATATGGATTATGGCATTGCCCAGTGCGCCGCCCAACTTTACGGAGCTAAATTGTTTAATGAAGCCGAAGGCAAAAGTTTTCCTTTTTTATATGGTTGTGCTACTGATGGAGTAGAGTGGCAGTTTTTGCGCTTTGAAAATGATGTTTTTTATATTGATACCAAAGTTTATACCGATTTGCGAGAGATTTTGGGCGTTTGGCATTATGTTATTAGGACTTTTTTGGATTGATTGTATCGGAATCTACCAATGACAAAAACACATAAGTAATTGATTATCAGTTACTTACGAAAAATTATATTTTTAAAATCATTTTCCAGACCAAATCAGGCATCTTCATTTACTTTGAGCAGGCGGTCTCCGGCTTTGACCGTCTTTTTTTCTTGGACATATATCTCCTCAATTTGTCCGGCAGAGTGGGCATACATAGTGTTTTCCATTTTCATTGAATTAATTACCAAGAGGGGCGCACCCGCAACAATTTTTTGCCCGCTTTCTACCAAAATCTTGACTACCTCGCCGGGCATAGGGGCATTGTACGCGCCTTTGGCAAGGGCTTTTAGGGGTTCGGGGAGGCGCGAGAGGCGGGTAAATCGGGCTGATTTTGCCCCAATTTGCGCAAAAAAATCTTCTCCGCTTTGGGCTACATAAATCTGATACCGTTTTTGCGAGCGCAAAAAGGTAACTTTTTCGGTATCAACGGCAATGAGTTCAATTTTTTCAAAATCAGCATCTTCCGCATTTATTTTGATATTGAACTGATTATCAGCCGAATAGATGTATTCAAGTTTGGTTTTTTGGTTTTGCGTATCTTGATAAACTTCAAATTGGGGCTGATAAAAATTATTGCGCCACCCCGAAATCAAATTAGGCAAGGCTTTTTTTTGTTGTTGTCGGTTTGCCCAGCTTTTGAGAAGTATGGCTATCAATAGCAATTGTCGTTCATTGGTTTGCAAATAGGTATTGGCTATCAATTCGGGTTTGCGTTCCAGATAATGGGTGTCAAAATTACCGGCGACAAAATCGGGGTCTTCCATCATTGCCGCCAAAAATGCTTGATTATTTGCCAAGCCCAATACTACCATTTGTTGCAGGGCATAACTCATTTGGCGCACTGCCTCGGGGCGATTGGGAGCTTTGACAATGATTTTGGCGAGCATTGGGTCATAAAAAGTGCTGATTTCCAAGCCTTTGGCTACTCCGGCATCTACGCGCACGGGGGCAGGAGTTTGCCAATGAAGCAAAGTGCCGGTAGCCGGTAAAAAATTGTTTTGCGGATCTTCGGCATACAAACGCGCTTCAATAGCGTGTCCCTCGATATTTGGAATAGCGGGCAAAGGCAACCCTTGCGCAACCTCAATTTGTAATTTGACCAAATCTAAGCCGGTAATCATTTCAGTAACCGGATGCTCGACTTGCAAACGAGTATTGACTTCCAAAAAATAATAATTTTGGGTATCATCGACAATAAACTCTACCGTACCGGCATTGGTATAAGCAATGGCTTTGCCTGCCAAAATAGCCGAATCGCCCATTTTTTGGCGCAAATCTGCCGACAAAAACGTCGAGGGGGCTTCTTCTATTACCTTTTGGTGGCGGCGTTGGATAGAACATTCGCGCTCAAACAAGTGAATGACTTTGCCGTGTTGGTCACCAAAAATTTGAAACTCAATATGCCTTACCGAGTCAAAATATTTTTCCAACAGCACTTTATCATCACCAAAGCTCAGTTGGGCTTCGCGTTTGGCACTCTCGAGGGCATTGTGGAGGTCGGCGGCTTGACGCACTACCCTCATTCCCTTGCCCCCGCCTCCGGCTGAGGCTTTGATAAGCACCGGAAAACCGATTTTTTCGGCTTCTTGGCGCAAATGGTTCAAATCCTGATTATCACCATTGTACCCCGGCACAACCGGCACGCCATTTTGTTGCATTATTTGTTTGGCACGGATTTTAGAACCCATCAACGCAATGGCTTGGGGCGAAGGACCAATGAATATAATGCCGTTTTCTTGAATTAATTGGGCAAAATGGGCATTTTCGGACAAAAAACCATAACCCGAGTGCAAAGCATCAGCTCCGCTTTGGCGGCAGGCTTCTAAAATTTTGGCTTGATTCAAATACGACTCCGAGGCGGGCGCGGCACCCAAACAAATGGCTTCATCGGCATACTGTACAAAGGGCGCGTAGCGGTCAGCCTCCGAATACACGGCTACAGTTTGGATAAACATAGCTCGGCAAGTTTGCATAATTCTCAGGGCGATTTCGCCCCGATTGGCAATTAATATCTTTTGAATGGGCATTTTTGGCGCAGAAACAAAGGTAAATATCTGATAATCAAACTTTTAAAAAAATAAAAAGTTTTTGGGTGAACCAAATTAATCAAATTATTTGGAAAGTTAAATCAAAAATATGCACCTTAAACTAAAATACTCGTTGAATTTATTTTCATTGCCATTACTTTCAATACTAACTTTTGAGTTATTTCAACTGATTATATATAACTAATTGATAATCAATTATTTATGTATTTTTACTAAATTAAGCAATTAAAGGCTTGGGCGGCAAAATTTTTGTTATCTTTGTAATAAAAAAGTTTAAAATGTATCGAAACTACAGCATAGAAGATTATTTGCGACTTGAGCGCAATGCTACCCTAAAAAGCGAATTTTACAAAGGCGAGATTTTGACAATGCCCGGCGCGAGTGCCAATCACAATATTGTTACGGCTCGCCTCTTGAGCTATTTTTCTTTGTGCGCCGAAAAAAAAGATAATTGTGTGGCATACTCCAATGATATGCTCTTTTATTCACCTATTTGCCCTTTGTCGGCTTATCCCGACTTTATGGTAGTATGCGGTGAACCGCAATATCTGGAGGGCGCAGAAAATTATACACTTACCAATCCGATATTGGTCGGCGAAGTATTGTCGGATAGTACCGAAAACTATGACCGCAATGTCAAACTCCCTTGCTATTTGGCTTCGCCTAGTGTAGAAGTGGTGATTTTAGCCAGTCAAAAAGAAGCAAAAATTGAAGTCTATCACAAAATCAATGGCAATGCCCTCCCGCATATTTATACTCAGGGCAAGTTTTGGGTGCTGGATTGTGAATTGGAAATGGAAAGAATTTATAAAAATATCAAGTTTTGAAATATCAATAGTTCGGACAGTTTCTAGTTCCTAACTATTTATTAAATACCTGATAATCCACTAGAGGCGGGCACGGTCAGATATTTACATAAAAATACTACTATATAATTCTATTTTCGCGCAAAGACGCTAAGGCGCAAAGTACTGATAATCAATGACTTATCCTCCTTAGTTTCTTAGAAGCCGTTTTAAAATCATTTTGCTCTATTTTTAGTTTATTTAAATCTTCAAAATTTTATTTTTTTTAAATAATTAACGACCTGATTACCAAATATTTATGCGTATTTAGGTGGTTTTGAACGC
>JALONJ010000298.1 GCA_025455045.1 Microscillaceae bacterium
TTATCGAAACGTATGAAGAGACTATTCAATATGCCCAAATTTTATTTGGGCAAAATATCAAAGAGTTCCTTAATACAACTAGAAGTTAACATTACTGGGCTAGAGGGGCAGGCGTGTGGAAAACTACCGATGGTGGGGTTACTTGGAATCAATTGGCAGCAACTGCCAATTACTTTTTTGTGAATGATATAGTGGTCAGAGATATAGGCACTACCAGCGAACTGTATGTAGCAGTAGGTATTGGCTTTTTTGCAGGGTGGCATACCAATGGTTCAATTGGGCTTTTTCGTTCTACCAATGGCGGTACGAATTTTACATCAGTATTACCTCTTTCAAGTGGTAATCGTTCATTTGAACCGGCAGATATTGAAATTGCGGCAAACAATCGAATTTTTATTGGTACCCGGGCTGATGGCTTTGGCGATGGTGGCGGGCGTATCTTGTTTTCGGACACCGGCAATACCGGCTCTTGGACAACCCTCGATTTCAGTAATACAAACAATGCCGATAGAGTAGAATTAGCTCACGCCCCTTCCAATGCCAATATTATTTATGCAGTAGCTTACAATGGGGCGGCTATCGTAGATGACCAAGATGTGGCGTTTGTTGGTAAATCAATCAATGGTGGACAAAATTGGACAAGTCTTCCTATTCCCAATATGGTTGATGGCTTGGGGGCACACTTTACCCGTGCGCAAGGTTGGTACGATCTGATTTTGGCGGTACATCCTACCAATCCCGATTTGGTGATTATTGGCGGCATTGACTTGCATCGCAGTATCAATGGTGGTACATCTTGGAGTGGTATTTCGCATTGGTTCGGCGGTTTTGGTGAGCCTTACGTCCACGCCGACCAACACGCTTTAGTTTTTCGTCCGGGTTCGCCCAACGAATTATTGAGTGGCAATGACGGCGGGGTGCATTACTCGCCCAATGCCGGTAATAGTAGTATAGCCTCGCCTACTTTCGAATCTCGAAACAAAGGCTACAATGTAACGCAATTTTATTCGGTAGCCGCCCGCAATACTGCCCATTCCAATTATTTCTTGGGTGGAACTCAGGATAATGGCACACAACGGTTTTCTGAAACCGGCAGAATGTCCACCAGCGAACCAACGGGAGGCGATGGTGGTTTTTGCTTTATTGACCAACAAAATTCAAACATTCAAATTACTTCCTTTATTAATAATAATTATTACATTTCTCAAAATGGGGGAGTCAGTTTTAATACTTTGGCTAACAATGATGATGGGCAATTTATCAATCCGGCAGATTATGACAATACAGCCAAAATCCTTTATTCTGCCGGAGACAATGACCGCCTTCGGCGCATCACCAATATAAGCGGTAGTCCATCAGCCCAAGCCAACATCACCATAAATATAAATGGTGGGCAAATATCGGCAATTCGGGCTGATGCCTTTACTGCCAATCGTATTTTTATTGGTACAGATGAAGGTCGGGTTTATCGAGTAGATAATGCTCATTTGGCTTCGCCGACTCTTACCAATATTACCGGAACGATTAATGCCGGAAACATCAATTCTATAGACATTGGCAGCACTGACAATGAACTTCTGGTTGTTGTATCTAATTATGGTGTAAGGTCGGTGTATTATACAATCAATGGCGGAGTTTCTTGGGCAAGCAAAGACGAATCGGCACACGGCTTACCCAATATGTCGATTCGCTGGGGCTTATTTAATCCCGATGATACCAGACAAGTAATTTTAGCTACTGAACTCGGCGTGTGGAGTACAAATGATATTACGGCTACCAATCCGGGTTGGCAACTATCGAGTACCGGCTTGGCAAATGTACGTTGTGATATGCTGCAATATCGAGCCGCCGACAAAATGGTCGTGGTAGCTACCCACGGGCGGGGTATTTTTACCTCCAATGTATTTGTGAGTGCCAGAGCCGACTTTAGAGCCAATAGTCTAGTGGGTTATTTGAATAAAAATTTGCTATTCAATGACTTATCTACCAAGCCTACTGCTTGGAACTGGAATTTTGGGGTGGGGGCAAGTCCGGCTACCGCCAATACCGTAGGAGCGCACCAAGTCCAATATACCACTGCCGGTCCCAAAAATGTAAGTCTGACCATTAATTCAAATTTGAATGAAACCAAAAACAACTATGTCCATATCTTGCCGGATAGAGATTTGAATTATGATTTGACCAATGGAGGAAATTTTGAGGTTAACAGTGATGATTTTGTGGGAGAATCTTTGACTGATAACTTCAACTTTGTAAGAGGCAACTCTGCAACAACCGGCAAAAATGGCGTAGCCAGTGGTAGCAATGCTTGGGTTACTAACTTGAGTGATAACTATCCCGGAAAAGCTGAGGTACGGCTTTATACGCCCAATTTTGATTTCTCAAGACCCGGGACTTATACCCTAGAATTTAAAACCAAGTTTCAAACCGAAGCCAATTTTGATGGTTTTATTGTCGAATTTTCAACCGATAAAGGCAATAATTGGCAACAACTAGGCAATGCAATTAGTAATAATTGGTACAACTCCACCCGAAGCAATCAGTCGGAAGGTGGATTTATGGGCGGAACTCCAATGTTTAGCGGAACAATTAGTACTTATGAAACCAAAACTTTGGATATAAGTAGCCTTGCCGGAAATACAGATGTTGCCTTTCGCTTTGTATTTAAGTCAGATGAAGGTACAGAACGAGCCGGTGTAGCCATTGATGATTTTCGGATTAGCATTATTGACAATACTCCCCCCACGATTGTCAATCTCACTCCTCTCAACAATGCCAGCAATGTCAATGCTTCGGGTAATTTGATAATTGAATTGAGCGAAAAAGTCCAAAAAAATACCGGCAATATTTTGATTAGAAGACTCAGTGATAACACCATTCTAGAAACCATTGCCGTTAGTGATAGCCGCGTCAGTGTCAATGGACGATTTGTTACCATTGACCCCGCCAATAATTTACCTTCGCCGACCAATTCGCTGTTCTTTGTGGAGATAGCCAATGGTGCTTTGCGAGATTTGGCAAATAACAATTTTGCCGGAATTACTAACAATACCACTTGGCGGTTTGTAACTACTATCGACAACCAAGCTCCCCAAATTAGCACTTTAAGCCCCAATAATGGAGCAATAGAAGTTCCTTTTGCCACCAATTTGGTGCTGACAATGAATGAAAATATCCAAAAAAACACCGGCAATATTTTGATTAGACGATTGAGTGATAATGTAACCGTTGAGACTATTGCCATCACGGCTAACAATGCAAGTATCAATGGGGCAGCTCTTACCATTAACCCAAGCAATGACTTGACGGCGAATACTACTTATTTTGTAGAGATAGCCCAAGGGGCGATAAGCGATTTGGCCAACAACAATTTTGTCGGAATCAACAACAACAGCACTTGGCGGTTTACTACTATCGAGAATCCTAATTCGGTAGAAGATATAGAATTGGCAAATATTACCTCCTTGTTTCCCAATCCGGGAAATGGCAAGTTTTATTTGAATACAACCAAAGATTTGCAAGCAGTTGAGATTAGTGTCATTAACCCAAGCGGGCAGGTTGTAGTGGGGCAAAATTATGAGCAATTAATCGGAAAAAACAGCCTAGATTTTAGCCAATTGCCCAATGGTATCTATTTTCTGAAAATTAAAACCGCCAAAGGCAAAACTTATAAAAAATTTATCAAACAATAAAATAAGTTGGTTTTTTATAACCAATTGACCGTGTCCGCCTCGGGTGGATTATCAATGAAAACATCTTTTTGAAAAAATCATTTGATATTCATAAACATAAATTGTATAATTTTTATATTTTAGCAATCAAAGTATTGTCTTTTTCGTAAGTTTTATAATCCGATTGATTGCTAAAATTTTTTTAAATACTTGATAATCAATGCTTTAAAAAAAGTATTTGCATCTATTTCTAAAATAAGTTTTTTAAAAAAAATTGTATTTTTCTAATAATACTTCAAGGTATTTACGTTAATTTTAAAAAAAATAAAAATGAAGTTTTTTACAAGTATTGCCCTTATGACGGTATTGGGCATTGGTTTAGCGTGTAAAAAAAATCCCGCTCATACCAATCGTTTGGCTGCCGAAAATCCCGTTGCCAGCCAACTTGCATATTCGTTTGTAGGAGCTACCTCTTATACCAAGTCAGATACAATTCGAATTAAATTCAAAAACATAAGCGAATCAGTATTAGTCGTTTACAAACCCAAGCCGGTTTTTATTGAGAAAAAAGTTGGCAATGAATGGCAAAAAGTCCAGATTTTGTACTGCCCTTGTGGGGCATCTTGCCCGCCACCACCCGCCCAACAACTATTGGATTTGAACAAGGAAATGGCTTTTTTTTGGACTCAAATCGAGAACTGGTGCGTGGATAAAGTCGAGGAAACTCGCCAAGCCTCCACCGGTCAATATCGATTAAGGGTTCAATACAGTACTTCGCCTACCAACTATGACCGCCAAATGGCTTATTATGAATTTGAAATCCGTTGAAAATTCCCTAAATTTGCCCGCCCAAAATGCTGATTAGCATTTTACTTAGTTTACTCGAGTTATTTTTTTGTAAATAACTGATAATCAATGTTTTATGATTATTTGGTTTTAAAATTGAAAATTTCAAATCCGAAAATAAAAATATGTTTGAGTCCTTAGAATCCAAAATAAACCAAGCTATCAAAAACCTGCAAGGGCGAAATCGCATTACCGAAATCAACATTGCTACTACCGTCAAAGAAATTCGCAAGGCTTTGGTTGAGGCTGACGTAAACTATAAACTTGCCAAAGACGTAACCGAAAAAATCAAAGATGAAGCCCTCGGTCGCAAGGTTTTGATTGATGTAAACCCGGGGCAATTATTTGTCAAAATCGTGGAAGACGAATTGACCAGCCTAATGGGCGGCGAAAAAGCCGATATTAACCTCAAAGGTGACCCCGCCATTATTTTGATGTCGGGCTTGCAAGGTTCGGGTAAAACTACGTTTTCGGGCAAACTAGCCAATTATCTCAAAAAACAAAATCGTAATGTATTGTTGGTAGCTTGCGACATTTATCGCCCGGCGGCGATTGACCAACTAAAAGTATTGGGCGAGCAAATCGGTGTGGACGTGTATAGCGAGCCGGAAAACAAAAATGCTGTGCAAATTGCCCAAAATGCTATTCAATACGCCAAGGCAAACAACAAAAAAGTCGTGATTGTCGATACTGCCGGACGTTTGGCAATTGACGAAGAAATGATGCAAGAGATTGAAAACGTCAAAAAAGCTATCAATCCAAGCGAAACCCTGTTTGTAGTAGATGCGATGACTGGGCAAGATGCCGTCAATACTGCCAAAACTTTTCACGACCGCCTCAATTTTGATGGGGTAGTGCTTACCAAATTAGATGGCGATACCCGAGGCGGGGCGGCTATTTCAATCAAATCGATCGTGGACAAGCCTATCAAATTTACGGGGATGGGCGAAAAAATGGATGCCATTGATGAATTTTATCCCGATAGAATGGCACGCCGTATCTTAGGAATGGGCGATATTACCACTTTGGTCAAAAAAATGCAAGAGGTGTATGATGAAGAAGAAGGTCGCCGCCTAGCCGCCCAATTGCGCAAAAATCAGTTCAACTTCAATGATTTTCTCTCGCAATTGAGCCAAGTCAAAAAAATGGGTAATCTTAAAGATGTAATTTCCTTGATTCCGGGGGTAAACAAATTTATCAAAGATATGGATATTGATAATGATGCTTTTAAACCCATTGAAGCAATGATTTTTTCAATGACCCCCAAAGAGCGCGAAAATCCCGATATCATCGACGGCAGTCGCCGCAAACGCATCGCCAACGGCAGTGGCAGAACCGTACAAGAGGTCAATAACTTGCTTAAGCAATTTCAAGATATGCGCAAAGTAATCAAAAAAATGAACCAAGCCGATCAATCTGGCAACAAAAGAGGCTTCAATATGTTTCGCCGGTAATGTAAAAAACGACATTAAATTTGTGCCTGTATCAATCAAACTAAAGGCAAATGTTCATAGATATAAATCATTGTTAAAATGATATAAATGCTCAGACCCAGCCTTTTCTGATTCAGAAAAGGCTTTTTTGTTGCGCGTATCACACTACAACTCACCTATCAATACTTCGGACAGTTTTTATAAGTAATTGATTATCAGCTAGTTATGCTATTTTAAATATTTCTTGTAACTCACTGATTATCAAGTACTTAATAAAAAAACTTGGAAAAGAACCCACTCCGGGGGCAGGGGACTTAGAAATCAGAAACTGTCCGCACCATTGCTACAATAGTTACATAAGAACTTTAATTACTTGTTATGAAGGTAAAAATAATTAGTTTGTTGTTGCTAGTTCTATTTTTGGGGAGTACTTTATCCGCTCAATACTATCGCTATGGACAAGCCGGACACCTATTCAAAGTTCAATCCGATAATTCTAAAATCAAATTTGAGGTCAAAGTAGATTTCTCCAGACTCAAAATCAATCAACCGATGAATTTTCGCACCGCTAGTTTTTTGGGCGAAGCCAATTTTCAGGCGACTGAGTTTGACTCGAGTGTAACATTCAAAAAAACTGTATTTTATCAACCGGTAGATTTTACTCAAGCGATTTTTCGCCAAAAGGTACAATTCGACTATGCGTCATTTGCGCAGAAAATTCACTTTGAAAAAGCGCAATTTTTAGCTCCAGCCATTCTTTGGTTTATTGATTTTGGTGACATCACTCACTTCAGCAAGGTTCATTTTTACAAAGAAAGTATTTTTGCCGGTTCAAAATTTAAGAAACATACGCATTTTCAACAAAGTATATTTGATACATTAGCTTTTTTTGCGGAAGCAGATTTTGCCGGTGAAGTAAACTTTACGCAAAGTATCTTTAAAGAAACTGCCGACTTTAGCAAAGTCGTTTTTGCCCAAAATGCCATTTTCTATCAAACCCGTTTTGAGGGTTTGCTCGATATGCGCGAGGCTAGAAGCGCAAACAAGTTGGATTTCTCCGGCTGTCAATTTTTGGGAATTACTCGTTTTCAAGGTTTGATTTTACCAGACACCTTAATTTTGAGCGATTTATCCGCTTTGCCTTATGAATTGGATTTCAAAATGACCCAACTAGCCCCGCACAAACCTACCTGCTTTATCAATTTGGAAAATAGTGATATAAACCAAATACGCTTAAATTACCTTGATTTTCAATTGTTTTTTACCGAAAAATCGAACTTCGCCCAACGCAAAAAAATCTATGAAGCCCTACTCACCAAACTGCAAAAAGAAAAGCTAATAGAAAGCTACCAAAAACTTTGGCAAGAATTTGAAAAATTTAAAAATGGTGAAAAATAATATAATAAAGAATCATAACTATCTGATTATCAGGTAGTTATAAATGTCATATACCAAGCACACCTCTATTTATATTGGGGCGCGATTTCCGGCTGTCGGCAGAGCCAGAGCCTCGCCTGCGGGTGTCCGCCACTGCTCCATAGGGTATGGTTTGCCAACCATACCCTATGGAGCAGTGGCGGACACCCGCAGGCGGGGTCTCTTCCATTCGGCTTCCATCCGGCGCGCAATTATTTTCAGTACTTTTCAGGAAAATTGTAACGCAGGCTGTCGCCTAGCCTGCCCGCGTAAATGAGTTGAGGCTTAGAATAAAGCTAGAGTTTCCCGAAAAAGTGCTAAATATTCCAGCAATTCCCACTGTAGAAATTTTAAACGAATACTTAATTTTTTAGAATATTTAAAAATAGCTTTTCTGTAACTAATTGATAATGAGGTGATTATAA
>JALONJ010000299.1 GCA_025455045.1 Microscillaceae bacterium
AATGAATAATGAATAATGAATAATGAATAATGAATAATGAATAATGAATAATGAATAATGAATAATGAATAATGAATAATGAATAATGTAGAATGAATAGTTTTTTAATTACTAGAAAATCCGCCCGAGGCGATACACGTCAATAGGTTGCTAAAAATATTGTCCGCATTATTCTTTTCTTGTTCCTAATTGATTGGTAATCAAATAACTATGCCCTAAAGGTTTTTAACAACGAGGCAAAAAACTAAAATTACTTGAGATTTCTCAACCTGTCGGGTTTTATCAACTTGGCAGGTTTTTTATTTGCTAGGCTTGTTTAGTTTTGTAAAGCATTTTATACAATTCATTGATAATCAAATACTTAGGCTATTTGAATAATAAAGACTATTTTTGCCAAGTATTTATTTATTATCAATTATTTTCCATATATGAAATTCAATCATTCAGTATTTATCTTCCTGATTATCAGTCTATTGGGTTTGGGCGCGTGTACAATTTATGAAGCCGGAGTTCCGGGCTTAAACGGCGTGAGCGACAAACAAATCAGGTTTGCTTTGGGTACCAACCTCAGTACTACGGCTACTACTGCCAGCCGCACGGCTTCCCAGTACGATTTAATCAAATTTGACAAAAGAAATTATATCAGTGTTGATTCAATAGTGTTTAGTGCAAGAATGCGCTCGGCGGTTGCGACTGATTCTTGTGTTGTAGAATTGGTCAATATTACTGATAATCAGGTAGTTAGCAACTCGATTCTTTATACCAAGTCCGAAACTTTTGTGTGGCAAGATTCTCGAAATATTTTTTCAGCCTTGCCCAACAAAGAAATCACTTTGGGAGTGCAAGTAAGAAGCCGCAAAGGAGCTTTGGTTGAGGGCGGGCAATCGTTTTTATTTTTATATAGAGACTAGCAATCCCTATCATAAAAAACCCTCCCCAAACATCGGTTTAGGGAGGGGTTTTGTAATTTTTCTATAAGCAATTGATAATCAAATACTTATGGAATTAATTTTGAGTGATTACTTAATATTTTGAGCCTCAAGTTTGGCTTTGTATTTTTTGGCATTGGCGGCTTCTACCGAGTTGAAGTAAAGCGTCATTACTTTGTCGTAAGCGGCAATGGCTTCGGTATTTTTGTTGGCTTTTTCGTAAGCCAGTCCCAATTTCATCAAATAACCCGGCGTAAAATGCTTGTTGGCTTTGTAAGTTGCGGCTTTTTGGTAGTAATTAATGGCTTCATTCCATTTGCTTTGCTCCATATAAGCATCACCAATAAGGCAATAGGCGCGCCCCTGCATAATCAAATCGGTAGCACTAAATTTGTTCAACTCCGCAATGGCTTCACTGTATTTGCCTTGTTTCAAATAAATTGTACCAAGATAAAAACGCGCTAAATTAGCTCCTTTGCTCCAAGGGTAGTCCTCAACGATGTCTTTAAAACCCGGATAGTTGCCGTCACCTTTGAGGGCGGCATCCAAGTTATCGTTTTGCAAGTAATACAGAGCCGGAAACATTTCGGCTTGCGCCTCTTGCTCTTGTGAGCTTACAACATAGTTATAAAGAAAATACCCACCTACCAACAATACGACTACCGTTACGGCAATACCTAATAACAGGCGATTTTGCTTCACAAATTTTTCGGTATCGGCTAACCTTTGGGTAAACTCATCTCTAGTCTCCAATAATTCGGTACTACTTGTTTGAGGTTTTACTGCTTTTTTATTTTTACTCATCACTTTACAATTTGAGGTGCAAAATTAGTACAACTCAATATAATTTGGTAATAATTGTGCAATAAATTTCATTTTTTAGCTATAATTGTTTAATTTCAAAAATTGATAGCCCAACTAGATTGGAGGCATTGTGCCGCATTTTTAATATTTAAGTATTTGATAATCAAGTGTTTAAAAATATTTTTGAAGTTTTTAATTCTATTTTTTGGCAATGAATTACGGCTTTCAAATTTTGTTCTTTTCATCTCCCTCAAAACCAATATTTTACCGATGACCGAAGTTTATACTCTCAATCAAATTGAGACCGAACTCAAAAAACGGCGAGTTTACCCCTACCAATGGGGCAAAAAGCAAAATCAAGCCGATGATAAGCAAACTGATTTTATTTATTCCATTTTGTATTTTGAAGATGTATGCGGAGAAATTGAACGGAAATTTAAGCAACATCCTGATTATGAAGGTTTTAAAAACTACGCGCTCAATCGGTGGTACAATTTCTGGTCGGCAGTAGCCGTCGAAAAAATATTTGCTCAATCTACCCTCATCAACCCCGCCGAGAATCCTCAAGACCGCTTGGTTGATTTTGAATTGAAAGGAATCCCTTTTGACCACAAAAGCTCGGTTTTTCCCAAAGCCTATCCCCAAAGTTTGGCGTTTGCCCGCCAAAATCCCCAACATCTTATTGAGTGGCTTTATAAAAATCAAAGCCAAGAAAACCGCAAGCATTTCAAAAATCGTTTGTTTATCATTTTTTATGCCACTGAGGGCGAGCATTGGCACTTAAAAGCCGAAATTAATTGGATTAAAACCTTGATTGAAACATATTTGCAAAATTTTAAATTTGCGCAATTGCTCAAAATTCAATTGCAACCCCAACAACTGACAATGGCTGATGTCATTTGGGCTATTCAAGAACCAAAATGATATTATGGTGGAATGGTGAGATGGTGGAATTACTGACCTAATTCAATGACCCAATGATTTAGGAATAAGAAAAAATAATGCGTACAATATTTTTTGGTAACATACTGACGTGTCCGCCTCTGGTGGATTTTTAGGTAATTACAAAATTATTCATTTTACATTATTCACTATTCATTATTCATTATTCATTATTCACTAATTACTAAAACTTTATTAAAATGAAATATTTGATTCAGCTTTTGATATATAAAATATTGATAATCAGCATATTAGCTGGTTGCGGAAATTCTAAATCTTTGCGCGAAGACACACTGGATACGAAAAACTTTGATATATCGGATACGGCTCAACTTACGAACCCGACTGCGCCCAGGCGCAACCTGACCAAACGCGACCGAAAAGAATATGAAGACATTGATATTTATCGAGAGGGCTTTGCGAGGGTGCGTTTGAAAAACAAGTTTGGATTTATCAATGACCAAGGTGAAGAAGCTATCAGCCCTCAATATGAAACTGCCGAAAGGTTTAAAGATAGTCTTGCCAAAGTGAGTTTGGCGGGCAAGTACGGCTATATCAATTATGAAGGCGAGGCAGTCATTGCCCTCAAATACCCACAACTTGGTGATTTTAAAGAAGATATGGCTTTTTTCACCCAAAAGGGCAAATATGGCTTTTTGAATAAAAAAGGTAAAGAAATTATTGAGCCAACTTATGATTGGTTGGGCAATTTTGTCGAAGGATTGGCAAAGGTCGAGCTGGAGGGCAAATGGGGATTTGTGGACAGCACCGGCAAAGAAATTACCAAACTCGAATACGAAGGTGCGCGCGATTTTAGCGAGGGTTTGGCTGGGGTGATGTATCGTCAAAAATGGGGTTATGTGGATAGCAAAGGCAAATTGGTGATTCCTTATTTATATGACCAAGCCCTTGATTTTAAAAAAAATGAAGCTCGTGTTACTTTGCAAGAAAAAACTTTTTTTATCAATCGGCAAGGCAAATGTGTCAAAAAGTGTCCTTAGTTAAAATCATATAAATACTTGATAATCAGTGAGTTATATATTTTCCTATTTAGATTTTGAGGTATATTGCAATATCTATTAGGGCTTTTGCTTAAGATGAATATGCTTGCCTGTGTGGACAAAGGCTAAAAAACTTGGACCTAACAAGAACACATTTGAATAACTTAAATTAAAAACTACCCCAATAAACTCTGGAATGAATTAAATTTGCCTAATGCCTGATTTGAATAAAATATACCTATTTAGAATGACCCATATTGAAAATATCCCGCATATTCTTCAAAATGGCATTACACACTCAAGCTCGGCAAAAGCCAATCCTAGTTTTACCGCCATTGGAGACAGTAGCTTGATTTCTACACGCAGTAGTTTCCTTTTAAAGAATGGCAAGAGGCTAGGTGAGTATATTCCTTTTTATTTTGGAACAAGAATGCCTATGCTTTATGTGATTCAAAATGGATTTAATATGGTTAAACCCGCACTGGCAGAAGAAATTGTATATTGTGTAACTTCTGTCCAAAAAATCATAGATTTGGGATTGGATTTTGTTTTTACCGATGGTCACGCTATTGATAGTTTTAGTTCTCAATACAACACAACCGACATTCAACATATAGATACTATCCTAGACAAGTCCGCCATTAATGCCAGATACTGGAAAGATGAAAATGATTTGGACAAAAAACGCCGAAAAGAGGCTGAGTTTTTGGTTTTAGGGGATATTGCTCCAACCGACGTTTTGGGGTACTTGACTTACAATGAAACCTCACAAAAAAAGTAATTGATTTTGGCGCAGAAACTGACAAAGTAATCATTAAATCAGAATATTATTTTTAAAACTATGATTCATTACAAAATAGGTAACTTGTTGGAAAGCGAAGCCGATGCGTTGGTTAATACCGTAAATACCGTTGGCGTAATGGGAAAAGGCATTGCTTTACAGTTTAAAAATATGTTTCCCAATAATTTTAAATTGTATTCTAAAGCGTGTAAAAACAAAGGGTTAAAGATTGGACAGCTCCTAGTTACCGAAGAAGAAGCATTGTTGAAAAATAAAAAAATTATCATCAATTTTCCAACAAAAACCGATTGGCGATTACCTTCTGAATATCAATACATTGAGGTAGGATTAAAAGAATTGGTAAAAGTGATTCAAGAAAAAAACATTAAATCAATCGCCATTCCGCCATTGGGGGCTGGAAACGGGGGCTTGGATTGGCACAAAGTAAAACAACTTTTGGAAAAATGCTTGGCAAATATAGACTGTGAAGTTTATCTTTATGAACCCAATGCCACCATTCAAGAAACCCTTAAAAAAGAAAGGGTAAAATTGACCCCGGCAAGGGCAATGTTGCTGGCTGTTTTATATGAGTTGGTTCGCAATGGTGAATTTGTCTCGGAATTTTCGGCAGAGAAAATCGCTTATTTTCTTCAGCGATTTGGCGCAAGAGAACTTTTCAAATTGGATTTTCAACCAAATTTTTATGGACCTTATTCGGGCAAAGTAAAACACGTTTTGTACTATTTAAATGGAAGTTATATTATGGGCTATAATTCTAAGGACAAAAAACCTTTTGAAGAATTGAGTCTGATTCTTGATGCTGAAATTGAAGTAACTCAATTTTTGAACAAACCCGAAAACGCCATATTCAAAAGTATAGTTGAAAAAACAAAGACATGCTTAAAAGGATTCTACTCTCCATTCGGTCTAGAATTACTCTCAACCATTGATTTTATCTTTTTAGAAAAACAAATCAATACACCCGAAGCCATTATTAAAGAATTAGCCAATTGGGGGGAAAGAAAAAAAAACTTATTGAATAATCCGAAATTTATTCAAATAGCTCTAGACAACTTAAAATTGCATTTGAATTGACTTTAGACAAATCTTATAAGGTTTTAAAAACCCTATAAGATTTGAATGAACAAATGCGTCTGTCTTTGTAAAATTATCAACAAAACCGTTGTAACACGGGTGCATTTCAAATTTACTACCTATAACCCTCTCCTTCGGAGAGGGCTAGGGTGAGGCAATAGAAACGCGTAAATTTGAAATGCACCCTTGTAACACAAATACTCTACGCTTACAATCTATTTTTTTTCCAGTTGCTTAGGGGCTTTGCTTTTAGGCTATGGGCTTGATTTTGAGGCACTTGTGATTTATTCTCAAGCAAATGTCCGGCTAAAGCGGCTACGATTTCCATTTCGGCAGCTTGGGCAGGCTCTTGCAGTTTTTCGGGGGTATAATAACGCGCAATAAAATTGGTATCAAAATTCCCCGACAAAAACTCCTCGTGGCTCAATACAAACAAACAAAATTGTAAAGTGGTCTCAATACCCGTAATCTGATATTCTTGAATAGCACGCTTCATTCTATCAATTGCCTCGGTGCGGTCTTTGCCAAAAGTAGCAAGTTTGGCAATCATTGAATCATAATAAATCGGAATTTCCATTCCTTCTTCAAAACCATCATCTACCCGCACGCCCGCGCCTTGCGGACGCTTGTAGGTTTTGAGGATTCCGACTTCGGGCAAAAAATTATTGCGGGGGTCTTCGGCACATACCCGCACTTCAATCGCGTGTCCGCGAATTTTTAAATCTTCTTGTTTGATGCTCAAAGTTTCGCCTTGGGCTACCCGAATCTGCTCTTTGACCAAATCCACTCCCGTAATCAATTCTGTAACCGGATGCTCTACTTGGAGACGGGTATTCATTTCCAAAAAATAGAAATTCAAATTGTGATCCACTACAAACTCTACTGTTCCGGCTCCGTAATAATTGCAAGATTTGGCTACATTGACGGCGACTTCGCCCATCGCTTGGCGCATTTCGGGACTTACTACCGGCGAAGGGGCTTCTTCAATCACTTTTTGGTGGCGGCGTTGGATAGAACACTCGCGCTCAAACAAATAGACCACGTTGCCGTGTTGGTCACCCATTACTTGTATCTCGATGTGTTTGGGGCTGGTGATGTATTTCTCGATAAAAACCGAGCCATCGCCAAAAGCGGCTTGTGCTTCGCTGATGGCGCGCTCCATTTGCTCAATAAAATCTTCTTCGCGTTCCACTACCCGCATTCCTTTGCCCCCGCCCCCGGCACTGGCTTTGATAAGAATTGGATAACCGATTTTAATGGCTTCTTCTTTTGCCTGTGGAATATCTTGAATAGCGTGCATCACCCCCGGTACCATTGGTACATTGTACTTGGCGGCAGCCATTTTTGCTGCGATTTTGCTCCCCATCGTGGAGATAGAGTCGGGCGAAGGTCCAATAAATATCAGTCCGGCATCGGCTACTTTTTGGGCAAACGTGGCATTTTCGGACAAAAAACCATAACCCGGGTGGATAGCATCTACCTGCAATTGCTGGCATATTGCAATGATTTTGTCCATTTGTAAATAAGATTTTGCGGAAGGTGGCGGACCCAACAGCACCGCTTCATCGGCATAGCGTACAAACAAGGCGTTGCGGTCGGCTTCGCTATATACGGCTACGGTTTTAATACCCATTTCTTTGGCAGAGCGCATTACTCGCAAGGCAATTTCGCCCCGATTGGCAACTAATATTTTATTAATTTTTTTCATTTTTTTTATTTTTCGACTTAATGAATCTAAAATAAATCTTTGCAACTCATTGATTATCAATTGATTGCAGAAAATTTTGCTTTGTTTATTTTTAACTCTCGCATTTTACACAAAAAAAAAATGAATTAAAATTACCTTTGTCATATTTTATTTGGCAGAAATGATGGAATGGTAGAAATGGTGGAGATTTTTTACTAATTTTTCTAATTCTACTTGGGTACTTTAGCAATGAGTGAAGTAGTGGAGAGTTATTTTTTAAATTTTCATCCAGAATTGTTTGCGACAAATTGTATTTTTTCTATCCTTTTTATGGGGTTCAAAAATTGAAAATTTCAAAGTAAAATTAATTTCGAAAATTAAAACCTGATAATCAACCCTGGATAGTTTTTAATCAAAAATGGTTCTTCACCACTTTTCAGGAGTGAAAATCTTTTTTCTGAAATTTATCAATTTCAGTGATTCTGAGCGAAGCGAAGAATCTGAAACTCTTGATAATC
>JALONJ010000300.1 GCA_025455045.1 Microscillaceae bacterium
TACAAGTTTATTTTAAATATAATTTATAATTTACCGAAAAGTGTATTTTTTACATTATAATTAGTTGATTATCAATTAGTTATAAAAATATTCACGTTAATTAATGAGACAGTGAAGCCCTTTAGCCTGCCAAAGGTGGGCAGCTAATGACTTAATGCCCAATGACTGAATTGGCAAAGCGCGTAATTCGAGCATCTTTGGCGCAAAGGAGCTTTAAACCCCACAAATTATTGAATGATTGACCTTTATTGATATGAGCCGTCAAATCGGGAACTGGGGCGAGCAACTCGCCATCGAGTATTTACAAAAACAAGGTTATCAACTCATTGCTCAAAAATACCACTATGGCAAGGCAGAAATTGATTTGATAGCCCAAAAAGCCGAGTTATTGGTATTTGTCGAGGTCAAACTGCGCAAAAACACCGCATTTGGTACACCCGAAACTTTTGTCAGCCCCAAACAGAAAAAACTTATCAAAGCTGCCGCCGAAGCCTATATGTTTGAAAATCAAGGCTTTAAGGATATTCGATTTGATATAATAGCCATTACCAACCAACAACCTACGCCCGAGATTGTGCATTTTGAAGATGCTTTTTTTTGAATATTTGACCCAATGACCACAACTTGAGACCAGAAACTCAAAACCTCCTTAGCCATCATAGCTTTAAAATATTTGAGATAATGAGCCCGCCAGCTTAAAACTCGTTTATTTTCTTTAACTTTGTCCATCAATTTGACTCTTAGTTTGCATAAAATCATTTTACCTATTGCAAACATTTACCAGATGGAAGTTCTATTTCAAAGTCATTACCTCAAAGTTTGTTTCAATTCCCAAAATACCATTTTACACACTTATTGGCAAACCCAAGCCGATATGGAAGAAGAAGATTATCGTCAAGTATTGCTCGATTATTTGCATTGGGTGCACATTACCTTGGCGTCAAAAGTAATCATTGATGCCCGCAAGTCAACTTATTCCATTCCGATTGAGACTCAAAAGTGGATTAATGAAAACATCTATATTCCAGCCGTGGCTGCCGGAGTAAGGCGTTTGGCTTATATAATCAGCGAAGATTTTTTTACGCAATTGAGTCTCGAACTCATCGTGGAGGATACCGATAAAGAAAAATTTGAAGATGTGTTTGTCCAAAAATTCTTTACTCAAGAGTCTGAGGCGGTTGCTTGGCTCTCCCAAGATTGAGTCAAAGGTAGCAGCAAAGTAAATTCAGTGCCTACATCTACTTTGGAGCAGACTTCTATTTTGCCGTGGAGCGATTCTACTTGAGTTTTGACCAAATATAAGCCCAAACCTTTGCCCTCGACGTGTAGGTGCATCCGCTTATACAAGCCAAAAATTTGTTGCATATCTTTCTTATCAAGGTCAATACCCATACCATTATCCGCTATTTTGATTCGGTAATAATTATGCGCCACTCTTCCCCTGATTTTGATGTGCGGCGTGCGGTCGGGCGCGCGGTATTTGATAGCATTGCCAATCAAATTAAACAAAATGCTTTGTAGGTAACTTCGCATAGTAATCAGCGAGTCGGAATCGGCAAAATCAATTTCAAAAACTACATCATTTTTGACAACTTCATCACGCAAAAAATCAATGACTACATTGGTAATTTGGCGCAGATTGACCGGCTCTTTTACCTTATCCAAGCGACTGCGTACCGAAATAATCTCCGTCAAATCATAAATCACGGTATCTAAATTGCGCGAGGTATCCTCAATATGCTTCAACAATTGTTGATTAAAAGGAGTATCCATCGCATTGCGGTCAAACAAATTGAGTAAGCCAATGATGCGAGCTACCGGCGCGCGCATATTGTGCGACACGATGTGCGAAAACTGCTCCAAATTTTGAATTTGATGCGAAAGATTCTCCACCGTTTGTGCCAATTCTTCGGTACGGGCAACCACCAAACTTTCCAAGTTTTCGTTCAGAGCTTCAATTTCTTCTTTTTGCTGGCGCAATTCTTCATTTTGCGCTTCAATTTCATTGTTTTTTTCCTCCAATTCATTCCTTTGGCGACCAATAATTTCTTTCTTTTCTTTCAAGCTTTGGTAAGCTTTGATTAAAATTCCTTCATTGGTTTTCAGATTGCGGTTGGTTTTGTGCAACTGTTGGTTTTGAAGTTCAATTTGCTCTTTTTGTTCTTGAATGATGTGTCTTTGCTGATAGAGTTTTTCGTTTTGGGCAATAATTTCTTCCAATTTGCCATACAATTCTTCGGTTTTGGCTTGGACTTTTTGCTCCAAGTCTTCTTTTTGCTGGGCAATGAGGCGTAGATTTTCTTGCTCGACTTGTTTTTTTTCTTTTCTCAACAAATTGATTCTACTTCCCAAAGCCAGCGAAAAGGCAATGACTTGTAAGATTGAACCCCAAGACAATAAATAATCGGTAAATTCAAAATAAGGCAACCAACCCAAAAAAACCAATAATACCCAGATAGCACTCGCCGCCAAAAAAAACCAAGCCAACAAAAAATACCCTGCTGGGTGATAACCGCGATAAAAAACAAAACCGGCACTGAACATAATTGCCAACAAATTGCTTACGTGAATCAAACGACTCAAATTTAAAAATGGCAGAGGCATAATCACGCCCACAAGCAAAGGCACAATTGCCGCCAAATATAGATAATTGGCAATTTGTAAAGCCTTGCCCAATAGAGGCAAATGTTTTTTGATTTCTAAAAAATGTAGGCTAAATAAATTGGAAAAGATAAAAGCGGTATAAATAATAATCAGTGTACCCAAAAAAGCAATAAAATCCTTGAGCTGAGGCAGATAAAAGTAAAAAAAGCCTTTGACATATACCATATAAATCATTAGGCTCAACAAAAAACACACATAGTACAAATAAGACTTATCTTTGGAAAAAATAAACCAAAACAAGTGATAAGCAATCATTGCCAACAAAATTCCAAAATAAATGGCTAGGTTTAGATTGTCCCATTGCAATTTGTCCATAATTACCTGATAAGTGCCTACTCGTAGCGGTATTTCCAAAGCCAAATCATTGAATACTCTTATATAATATATTTTGGGGAGTGTATCCAAGTTTGGAATTGGGAATAGATAATGATTGCTTTGAAACAATTTGGTGGACAAAGGTAAACTCATCCCTTGCCGACTTACGGTGTACTGATTGAATTGATTGAGGTAATAAAATTGAATATTATCAAGATTGGGATTGTCAAACTCCAACAAACATGGCGAGTTGGTGGTATTGACCAATTCAAACCGAATCCATAAAGCGGCATTGCGGGCATTAAAATATAAAATGGGCAAATTGGAAGGCTTAAATTGAGCAGCAAAGCTGGGTTTTGTTACCTCCTCCAGAGTCAATTGGGCGGTAGCATCAAAATAAATAGCTACATTGTTGCCCAATGAGATCACTGGGTTTTGAGGACTAATACTGATTGGGTTTTGAGTATGAGCCTTCAAACTAAAAAATAGACAACCAAAAAATAATAGATAATATCTGAGCAAATAGATTAACATATTTTCGAAACTTTGAGGATAGTACAAATTACTAAATTTTTTATGAGAAAATATAGATAAACTTAACTAATTATTTACCGAAATCGTTTTCGGAATAACCTTTTTTCCTACAAATTAGTGCAGAATTAGCAGAAATTTCGACCAATGTATCGAATTTTAGCTCCTATCCTATACTTTTGGAATTGATTGGAAAAACCCGCATTTTGTTACGATTCACACTCACATACTCTATGGTTATCAATCACTTATAAAAACTGTCCGAAGTATTGACTTAATTATGCGGCTTTTAAACCTTAAAAATATGAATTTATCACCTTTAGCGCGTAATTTTTTGCGTAGTATGTTAGTTGTTGGGATTGGTGGCGCGATTATGCTGGCTTTTTTCCCCGATTATTTTAAAAAACAAAAGTATTTGCCTCAACATCGGCAAACCTTGACCAATCATCGCAACACTGAGTCTAACCCAACTCAAACTACGGAATCTAAATCTTCGCAAAACTCGAGTCCTCAAACCGGCGCGGGGCAAGAGCCTTGGCTTCCGGCACATAACCCGCAAGACAAAATGCTGATTCGGCATCAATATTATACGCTTTTGTATAGCGAAGAACACGAGCAAGCCCTTTGGGTGGCTTATAAGCTCGAGTCTTATCAAACAAAGGGCAATACACGCCGACAAGATGATTTTCGCCCCGACCCCAAAGTGGTGAGCGGCTCGGCTACCCCTGCCGATTATCGTGGCTCGGGTTATAGCCGAGGGCATTTGGCTCCGGTGGCGGACTTTCGTTTTGACCCGCAAGCTATGAACGAAACTTTTTTTATGAGCAATATGAGTCCGCAAACTCACCAAATGAACGCTGGTATTTGGAATGATTTGGAGCAACAAGTTCGGTATTGGGTCGGGCGCGATAAGCAATTTTATATTGTAAGTGGACCGATTTTGAAACAAGGCTTGCCCAAAATCGGGCGCGAAAACCGAGTGAGCGTGCCTGAGCAGTATTACAAAATTATTGTCGATGTGTTGGAGCCGGAGCTAAAAGCCATTGCATTTTTGATTCCTAATCGGGACTCGAGTGAGCCTTTTCAAAAATTTGCCGTCTCGATTGACGAATTGGAAAAATTGACGGGCATTGATTTTTTTCCGCAGTTGCCCGATGATTTGGAGGAGAGTTTAGAAAGTCAAGTCAAGCTTGACCAGTGGTTCAATGCCCGCAATCGCTTTAAGCGTTAGTTTGAAATAACAATAGTTCGGACAGATTCTAGTTTCTAAGTCCCTTGCTCCGCCAGAGGCGGAGGTTCTTTTCCGAGTTTTTTGTTAAGTGCTTGATAATCAGTTAGTTATAAGAAATATTTGAAATAACATAACTAGCTGATAATCAATTACTTATAAAAACTGTCCGAAGTATTGCTTGGAAAAGTCTAAACAATTGTCCATATATGATTATCCGCAATTGATAAAATTAATGAGCAATCAGGTTGGTAGTTTTGGCTTCAGCCGAAATGAATCCTTCGGCTAAAGCCGAAGCTACAAGTTTTTTTATCAATTGTATTTTTCTTATATTTTAACCAACTTGTGGCTATTTATTACTTAAAACAATAGTTCGTTAGGTTTTTAAGCCTCCTATCGTGCCAAAGGCGGATTTAGTCCTAAGTTAAGAGCTAACCTACTGAAAATCAATTAGTTATAAGAAGGTTTAGCTTCTTCACCACTTTTCAGGAATTGCCTTTGGGAATTCCATTGAATTCTGAAAAGCTCTCGCTTTTCAGTGATTCTGAGCGAAGCGAAGAATCTGAAACTCTTGATAATCAACGCTTTAGATTCTTCGCTTCGCTCAGAATGACAAAAAAATTCTCATTCCTGAAAAGTGGTGAAGAACCAAGATTTAAAACTTTGTAAAACCTTGATAATCTTTGACTTTTGACAAATAAGTATGTAACGCAGCCTTTAGGCTGTACCTCCCACAGCCTAAAGCTTGTGTTACGATTTTATAAAATATTGATAATCAAATAGTTATAAAATCTCAACGAAATATTGTAAAAAGTACAAAAAAAAGATTTTTAGTCCACCAAATTCCTTTCAGAATGACTTGCTTGTTTTTTTTAAATTTTTGGTTCAAATAAATGCGCTAAAAAGTCGGAAGAACCAAAATAATTTTTCAAAATACTCTTTTGCCGCCGACAAAGGTCTGATTGACTTTGACTGAGCGAATTTTGTCAGCCTCAACCTTCATTATATCTTTATCCAAAATCACGAAGTCAGCGTATTTTCCGGCTTCAATACTGCCTTTCTCGGCTTCTTCAAAAGCTCCATAAGCCGCCCAAATGGTCATACCTTGCAAGGCAATTTCGCGGCTTACAGAGTTTTCCATTTGAAACCCGCCCTGAGGTTTGTTTTGGGCATTGACCCGCGCAATCGCCGCGTGAAAGCCATACAAAGGATTGATGTCCTCAACCGGAAAATCGCTCCCCATAGGCAAAATTTTGTTTTGTTCGTACAAATCTTTATAACTATAGGCTCGTTTGATGCGTAGTTTGCCCAAGCGGTCAATCGCCCAAAACATATCCGAAGTACAGTGCGTAGGCTGTACCGAAGGTAAAATGCTGAATTGCCCAAACTTGCTCAAATCCGACTCGTGTACGACCTGCGCGTGTTCGATGCGCCAACGGCGGTCATTTTTGCCCTGAAGATATTTGGCATAAATGTCCAAAACCGCCCGATTTGCCGAGTCACCTATGGCGTGAGTATTGATTTGAAAACCTTTTTCGCTAATTTCTTTTACCCAAGCGTCCAACTGTTCGGGTTTGGCAAGCAAAAAGCCGGTTTCTTTGGGCTTGTCGGAGTAGGGGTTTATCAAGCAAGCCCCCCGCGAACCCAAAGCTCCATCGGAATATACTTTAAAAGAGCGCACATTCAAAAAGGGAGTTTTATAAAATCCTTTGGCTAAATAGTAGGCTCGGTTGACATCGGTGTTGCTCACCATTGCATAAATACGCATTTGCAACTTACCGGCTTGCTGGAGTTTGTCAATGTTTTCAATCAAGGCACGGTCTAGTCCGGCATCGGTGAGGCTAGTCAATCCTACGGCAAAGCATTTTTCTTGCGCATCTAAGAGGGCTTCTTCTATATCGGCTTCGGAAGGCGCAGGAAACACATTTTGCACCAAATCCATCGCATTATCTACCAAAATCCCCGTCAATTGTCCGTCTTTTTTTTCAATAGTTCCGCCGATGGGGTCGGGGGTTTGGGCGGTAATACCGGCTAGTTCTAGGGCTTTCTGATTAGCCAGCAAAGCGTGTCCGTCAATCCTCACCAAAGCAACCGGCTTGTTGGGAAAAAGCTTGTCCAAAGGGGTTTTTTCGGGAAAATTTTTGGTTTTCCAATCGTTTTGGTCCCAACCTCGCCCAATCAACCATTTTTTGTTTGGATTATCTTGCGCAAAGCGGAGTAGTTTGCGTTGAATATCTTGATAAGACTTGGTACCCACTAGATTGACTTCTTGCAAAAAACTGCCATAGCCGTAAAAATGGGCGTGGGCATCATTAAAACCCGGGTAAATTGGCTTTTTTTTGGCATTGAGGGTTTGCGGAGCTTGATAATTTTTTAAAATATCTTCGGATTTGCCTACGGCGACAAATTTACCGCCTTTGATGGCAAAAGCTTCGGCAGTAGTCAATTGGGCATTTACGGTATAAACCAAGCCATTGTACACGATTAAATCTACCTCAGTTTGGGCGCATACTTCCCCAAATTGATATAAAAAAGCCAAAGTAATCAGTAGAATTTTTTTTTGCATAATTGTATAATTAATTGATTATCAGTTATTTATATTAAAAAAACTTAGGTTAGAGGTTTAAAAACAGCAAGTTGGTCAATTATTTTGAAATAACAATGGTTTGAATAGCCTCTAGCTCTTGCTGTAGAAATAAGTGTCTGATAATCAATTAATTAACTACAAATTAGAGCCAAGCAAAATAAGGTGGGTGGTTTACTTTCAAGGCGAACTCACTCAAAAAATCAAAACAAATAATCTCTCAAAAATAATTTACAAAATTTAAGGGTATATAGCAAAGAACTAAAAAACGTTCAAACTGGGTGCATTTCAAATTTACCACCTTATATTCTCTCCTTCGGCTAATCTCCCTGCAGAATTTTAAAGTGCTGATAATCAACCACTTAACTATCATTATTTTTAATTGGTGTAGTAATTGATAATGCTCAATAATTAAATTTGACAAGTATAAA
>JALONJ010000301.1 GCA_025455045.1 Microscillaceae bacterium
AAGTTCCACGCAGGATGACGACTTGGGGGATTTTGGATTGTTTTTTTTAAAATTTAATTTTTTGTACTTTTTTAATATATTTCAAAATATTCACGTTAACTTATTGATTATCTTTGACTTTTGACAAATAAGCATATAACCCAGCCTTTAGGCTGTGCCTCCCACAGCCTAAAGGCTGGGTTACATTTATTAATACTTGATTATCAACTAATTACCAATATCACTTCAAAGAAAAAAATTACAAGCCCACCGCTACCAAGTTTTGAAATCAAGGCTTTGGTCTTTAAATTTACAACCGCAATGCTTGGGAGTTTTAGCCTTTGATTTTCAGGTACATAACCCCAAATCTTCGTCTTGGGTGAGGCTAGTTTTTTGAAATCCAAGGGCTATTTTTAATGATTATACAATGAAAAACTCAAAATGGATTATTTTCGCGCTTTTGTTGAGCCTCATTACTTGGGTTTTTGCGCAAAGTGCCAATGAATTGTTGCAAAAAGGCAATGACAAAATGAAAAGAGGCGACTACGGCGGAGCTATCAAAGACCTCAATGATGCCATCAAAGAGAACCCCAACCTTTCGGAAGCCTACCAAAAACGCGGCAAAAGCAAGCGCAAATTGGGCAATATCAATGGGGCTTTGGAGGACTATAACACGGCTTTGCGTATCAATGCCAATTTGAGCAACAGTTATTTGGGGCGCGCTCAAGTAAATATTCAATTGGGTAACTATGAGGCGGCTATCGGTGATTACAATATTTTTTTGCAAAACAATCCCAATTCGCCTCATACTACGGCGGTGCTGTATAACCGCGCACTTGCCAAAAACAAACTCAAAGATATAGACGGAGCCTTGGCTGATTATGAACTTGTATTAAAAAATCAGCCGGATAATCCCAAAGCCTTGGTCAATCGGGCTTTGATTCGGTACAATCGCAATGAAATTCGCCCGGCTTGTGCCGACTGGCTACGCGCCAAAAAACTCGGCAACGAAAAAGCCGCCCAAAATGCCGACAAAGCCTGCCAGTGTTGTATGTAGAAGGCTTAGAAGCTGAAAGTTAATTCATATAACTGTTTCATTATCAATACTTTAGCTCATTACTTTATACTTTATTGACGGGTAGGGTATCTGGACAAATTTTTAATAAATCGTGGTGGTTTTTTTTCAAAACAGGGTGGACAAAATTGGGGGCTATCTCAACCAATGGCACCAAAGTAAACCGACGATTGGCGATCTCGGGGTGGGGAATTTGGAGATGTGTTTTGTTAAGTACCTGATTATCAAAGTATAATATATCAATATCTATGACTCTAGGCAACATTTTGCCTTTGTCTTCGCGCCCCATTTTTTCTTCAATTTGTTGGGTGGTAAGCAAGAGTTCTTCGGCATCGAGGTCGGTCTCAAATTGAATGACTTGGTTGAAATAATTGGGTTGCTGGCTCACTCCCCAAGGGGCAGTTTCGTAAATAGACGACTCGCGGATAATATCGCCTACAAAACAACTTAGCAAATCAATTGCTTGAAAAAGATTAGCCCGCCTATCGCCTAAGTTGGTTCCTAACAAAATAAAACTCATCGGCATTTTTGTAACAGGGTGTCATTAGATTGAGTAAAACACAAATTTCCGAATAAAAATATTGGTGACCAAGTATTTGTAATAAAATCCGATAAATGCCATTTTTTGCTGAGGAATAAGCTGGAGTTCCGAGTTTCTAGTTTCTAGTTCCGAGTTTCTAGTTTCTAGTTCCGAGTTTCTAGTTTCTAGTTCCGAGTTTCTAGTTTCTAGTTCCGAATTGGTCATTGAGTCATTAATGATTGATGGTTCAATCGTTAATTTGGGGATTGAGTCCAAACCCTAAGGGTTTTTAAAACCCTTAGGGTTTAAATAATCTTGAAAAATTACTATGAATTAACCAAGTTCCTCTGATTTAATAAATATTATAAATACTTGATAATCAATGATTTACATTTAAAATAGCTTTGTGTTCAAACCGAAATACTTGAATAAAAAATTTTAAAGAACTTTTAATCGGGTTTTTTTCGCAATTATCAATTAATTGGTTAATTTGTCATTAAGAAGCAATGTACAAATCTAAATAACTGAATAACAGGCTTTTATCCAATAAAACCGAAGAAAAAACCTTGACTCAAAACCAATTAAAAATATGCGAAGAAGTGATGTATCGACCGGATTGATAAGTTTTACCGTTGGCACAATTGTCATAGCCTTGATAGTGTTTGCTTTTTTGCAGGCACTCAAGATGCCGGCAGGTAATTTTTTGGATTGGCTCATCGGAATAGGCACTTTTGCGTGGCTAATGACCGTAGTGGTAGTGCCTTGGGACGTATATTTTGAAGCCAGCGAGGTAATCAATGAAGCCAAAGCCTCAGAACAAGCCAAAATTGAATTTGACAAAACGCAATTGCCGTATGTGCGGCGATTGAAACAAGTATCGTTGGCAATAGCCCTTGTTTTGCACCTAGCTTCGGCGGGTGGCTTGTATTGGCTGGCAATATCGGGGGTGAGTGTAGTGGGCTACTTTGGGGCGGGGGCGGCATTGTTGCTTACTTTTTTGCGCCCGGCAATTCGAACTTATGAATATATTTCGGCTAGGCTGGCAATGATTCGCCAGCAAATCAAATACCCGCGTCAAGATGTAAATAAGCTCATCAACGAAGTAGAGTATTTGCTATCGACGGTCAAAAGACTCAACTTTGAGCTGGATAGCCACGAACCCGACTCTTGGCGCAATCGGATGGAAAAACTGTACCGCGATGTAAATGAATGGTATCAAGAACTTGACCGTGATTTGAATAATTACAAAGCCGACCAACGCAATGTCTTGGAAAGAATGAATCGGGATACTCGCCAAATGTTTGAAAAAATGCGAGA
Source organism: Microscillaceae bacterium (assembly GCA_025455045.1). Lineage (GTDB taxonomy): Bacteria > Bacteroidota > Bacteroidia > Cytophagales > Microscillaceae > JALONJ01. The sequence continues at coordinate 2,892 of JALONJ010000301.1, forward strand.
AGACAACCTGCGCGAATACGAAAAAATTGCCGACGAACACAAACAAAGCCTCGTCAAACTATCGCGCGATGGCAAATTTGTGGATAATTTTGTGGAAAACTTAGCCGAAATTGTCCGGTTTATCAAAAAGGCTTGAGATTGATTGACATTTCGTAGCTAATTGACTGGGTTTGCCTCTGGCAGATAATCCACCAAAGGCAGACACGGTCAATGGTTTGTATAATTGTTAATTCGTAATTCCTTAGCTTACCAATTCCGGGCGATTTTTTTTATAGATATATTTCAAAATCAGTAAAAATATCAAAAGCAAAGTGAGTAATAAGATGATACTGTCTATCACCGGCGGACTTAGCACTGCCTCTGCCCACATAGGCGCGGGCGCAAAACTGACTTCGATGACCAGGGTTGCCGACTCACCACTATCGGCTTGGGCAATTATTTGAAAGGTAACATTGTCTGCCGATGGATTGCGCGGGTTGAAACTAAATTCCAGTTCATCGGAGTTTTCGTCACTGACTCGCTTAGTTTCTCCCTTCAAGCGCACCCAAGCGGGCATATTTTCAATATTTAACTGATAATTCTTTTTGCCACCCAAAGTCCACACCCAAGCCGATTGTTTCACGACATCAAGCTGGTTACGGGCAATTGTTACCTTCAAAGTATCGGGCAAAAAACCGATTTTCTGCACAGGGCGGCGCGCAAAATTTTTGATATAAGTAGCATTTACCGAACGATAATTTTTTGATTTGAGTCCTCCTCCGGCGATAATCAGTTGATTATCAATCACTTTGGCACTCGGACCTATCAATCGCATTTCTTCACCACATTCATTGAGGAGGCTGTCGATTGTTTGCCATCGGTTTTTTTCAAAATCATACTCCAATATTTTGTCGCCATTGTGTTCGCCGGCTATGGAGAGCAATCGGGAGTCTATGATAAAAGTAGCCGATTCATTATGCGAGTTTCGATGTGGTAAATTTGCCAACCTACGCCACTGATTGAGTGCCGGATTGTATTCATACACCTGTTTGTGGTCGGTATTGCCGCCATCGTGTCCGTCTTGCCCACCTATCAGATAAAATTTTCCGCGTGTGTTGAGATAAGAAGCGTGAATGGTTTGCGCCGCAGTCGGAAAATTGGATTCAAAAGCCTGCCAGCCTTGCTTTATGTTGTCCAAATCCAAAATCAAATGATACTTGGTAAGGGTATTGAATCGCGTCTCGGTAAGGATTGAATGAGTGCCTCCGGCAAAAAAATGCAGTTTGCGCCCAAGTTTGAGCAATGCTCCCGAAGCCAACTTATGCGGCAGAGAGGGTCCCGGTGTCCAAGTATCTTTTTGGAGGTCATAAATCCATACTTCGTTGGTGAGGGCGCGGTCGGGGTCAAGTCGTCCGCCTGCCAGCCACACTTGGTCATCTACCAAGCATATTCCATAATGGCTTACGCCCCGCCCGGGTTTGGGAGTGATGGAAGTCCACTGTTGGGTTTTGGGGTCAAAATATTCGGCACTATTCGTAAACACAATGCGGTATCTTTTGCTTGGGCTTTGTTGCGTTTTGTCAATAAAGCCGGAAATACCCCCAAAAACATAAAACAAATCATTATAAACCAAGCTACCGGCTTCGGCTTTGACGACCGGAGCATTGCCTATCCGAGTCCAGATAGGATAATTGGCTTGCCTAAAATCGTTTTTGGGCAACAGAGCCGGATTGTCATTGCTTGCCTCGGTTTTTTGGGCTTGGCTGGGTGTACCATACAAAAAACCGATAATTACAATAAAACAAAGTGTTTTTTGGCAAAACTGTCCAAACAACTTTTTGGGTGAAATAATCTTTAAAAATGAAGTTAAGAGTAAACAATTACAGGGCATTTTGTTTGGTTTTTAAGTACTTAAAATGAATAAGTAAATAGGCTAATTAGCTATCCAACACCTAGAGCTTAGCGCAGAAAGTTGCCAACACAATGATAATCAATTATTTAAAGTAAGTATAAGCTAAGTTAATTCTGGGTAAGTATGTAATACTTTCAATTGTTTAAATATTTCAATGTGGTTAATTTTGGTGTTCAAGAGTTTAAAAAATCCTTAAACTTAGTAACCGACTGCATAAACTAAATGTTTACTCAAAAAACAAGTAAGGCTCATCAATCATCGTACACTTGAGTTTTGGGCAAATATTTTAGTGTTTTTTTCTTAAGTTACCATATCGGAATAGCACTATTGTTTAATAATCAATTGATAATCAATGAGTTACGAGATATATCTTTCAAAAATTCAATTTCTCACACAATGGCTATTAATTTGGATAATCTGGAATTGAAACTATGCGTTGTAGTGGATTGACCACATAGTTTTTTTCAGGCATTGGGAATAATATAAAAATGTAACAAGTTGATAATCAAGGGTTTCAACACAAGGGTGATTACCATAAAAAAATTAAATACTATAATTTATTTTCGCAATTACAAAAATCGGCATAATTATCCAAAAATCCAGCACTCACGTTTATTTTTTCAAAAAATCAAAGATTAATTGCCAATAGTTTGGACGATTTTTAGTTGTGAGTTATTCATTGAGTAATTGATAATCAGATAATTACATAAAATATTTGATTTTTTGCCCATTTTTAGGAAATTTTAGCATTATCCTAACATATTTTTTATAACTAATTGATTATCAATTATTTACATTAATTAAAATACACCTTTGAAAAAGTTATGCACTATTCATAAAAATAAATTGTACAATTAGAATATTCTTAGAACTTATGTCTGTTCTCGCCAAAGGTGGATTGACAATTGTCCAAGTTATAAAAATTATTTTAAATACCTGATTGTTAATTTTTTAAAAAAATATTTAATTTTAATTTTCAAAATATAAACATTAAATTTATAAATAAAATTTGCACTTTTCTAATAAAATCTTAAAATCTTCACGTTAGACTAATTCTGGATAAGTATGTAATCCACGACCACCTAGAATTTTTATTGGGCAAAAAAATCGCGGGTTTTTTCGGCTAAAATCTGTGCGGCTTGGGGCAGGGCTGGGTCTTCCCAAGGGTGGGCTACCCCAAAAGTATGATTGGCTTCGTCTAACAAAAATAGCTCCACTTCGGGCTGCCATTTTTTGAGTTTGTGGGCAAATTGATGCGGAATAGAGGTATCGGCAGTGCCGTGGGCAACCAAGATGGGGATAGCCAAGTTTTTGAATTTAGCCTCGACATTGAGGCGGTCGGGATTTAGCAAAATATCTTCATAATAAGCCTTATAAAGCGGAAGGTTTTGCTTGGTACGTCCATTGTAATAATATACTGCGCCTTTTTGGGTTACTTCGGCGATGTTTTCGGGTGTCCAAAAGTGGGCAGTAGAAATAATGGAAGCCCAAGTTGCAATTTTTTTGACCCGTGCATCTTCACCGGCTTTGAGAATTGCCAAAGCTCCCGCCCGGCTATGCCCGATTAAGTAGAGTTTTTCAAAATCAATTTCGGCACTAAATGGACATTGGTCGCCGTACAAATAATCAATGACCAAACCTATATCGTCTAAATCGGTAGAAAATAAATCATTGCCATAGGCTTCAATATTGACAAACTCAGTGGGCGCATCGACCGAAGTGCCGTTGTGCGAAAGGTTGAATTTGACAAACACAAAACCGGCTTGGGCAAAAAAATCGGCAAACAAATGCCAAGCCCCCCAATCTTTGAAGCCATTGAAGCCGTGAATAAATACAACTAAAGGCTTTTTTTGCTGATTAGCCAGCCAGCAGGCATCTAAACCAAAATCCAAATTGTCGTGCGCCGAAGTCAGAATGATATTATTGATTTTTTCTAAATTTGACATTTGTTTGATAGATAAATTTGACAATAGTTTGTGAAGTTCCGAGTTCCGAGTTCCGAATTTCTGGTTCGGGACTAAGCAATTGAAAAATCGTTATTTTCATAAGTATTTGATAATCAATTAGTTATGAATATTCTATGAAATATTGATTTAATGAATTGCAAATTACAAATTATTTGGATTGTTTCGGCTAAGAATGAGAATTTGAGAAGTGAGGCGCGAAGAGTGAGGAAGGCGGCGGGGAAAATATTGCCTAATTCTACTTTGATACTTTAGGAATATTTTAAAAAATAAAATAAACAGTTAAGAAGTATAAAATATTGATAATCAGGTATTTATGTAATTCCTAATTCGTAACTATTCATTTTTAATTCCTTAGAAATGAGTCAGGAGATTTGAGCTATTTTTTTAAGTATCTTCCCCAAATTTTTGCTTAAAATTGTATTTTTCTATGCTTCCTAGGTGTCTATGTGGTTCAAAAAATTAAAGTGCCAAAGTAGAATTTAGAAAACCAACCTAATAATTAATTTAAAATATAAAAATATAACCACTTGATTATCAGCGTATTACATCTCAATTAATGGAATGAACAATGCGAAGCAAATCCACGTAAGAAATAAACTTGGCATTGCGCTTAGGTTTTTGTAATTTTAGCAAGGAAATTTATAACCTTTTTGAATTTTTGCGCTAAGTTCCAAACCTATTGGGAATAGACACAAAATAAAGCGAAATTTTTAAAAACATAATTAATTGAAAATCAGGCAACTAAATAATTCCTAATTCCCAATGATTAATTCCTAATTACTTGGCTTGTGTTATCAAATGAATTTTATGCAAAGATTGGTTTTGGTTTGTTGTGTATGGCTTGGAATGAGCGCAATGGCTCTGGCTCAGGATACCCTTGCCAAAGCCGAAACCCATTTGCCTTTAGCCAGCGATACCGGCTGGCAAAATCGTAGCTATCTGATCATTGAAGCAGTAGTTTTGGAAGGTAACAAGCAAACCAAAGACCGTATCATACTCCGCGAGCTAGACCTCAAAATCGGCGATACTTTGCGCGTCGAGAAAGCCGACTCGCTGCTTCAGCGCAATCGCAACAAGGTTTTTAATACCAATTTATTTATTACCGTCGATTTGATTTTGGAGTACCTTCCGCCCCAGTCGGCGCGCCTGCGGGTCAAAATGCAAGAACGATGGTATGTGTTTCCTTTTCCAATTTTTGAGCTATCAGACCGCAATTTTAATGAATGGATCAATAATTACAATGCCGACCTAAGCCGTACCAATTACGGAATGAGGTTTGTATGGGAAAACTTTCGCGGGCGCAACGAAAAAGTTGAATTGCTCACGCAATTTGGCTTTTTGCGCAAGTTTGAGCTTACTTACCGTGTACCTTACCTCGACCGCCGCCAAAAACACGGTTTGGAGTTTAGTGTGGCATATTCTCAAAATAAATCGGTAGCTTATCGTACTCTCGACCACAAGTTGAGTTTTGTCAGCTCGCCCGAGGTACTCCGCGAGCGGGTAGAAGCTCGCTTGGGCTTGAGCAAACGCAATGCTTATTATAGTTTTCACAATTTGGACTTGCGGTTTCGCCAAACTTGGGTCGCCGATACCGTTACTACGCTCAATCCCAACTACTTTTTGGGTGGACAAAGCCAGCAACGCATCTTTAGCCTAAGCTATAGCTTTAGGCGAGATATGCGCGATATATTTGCCTATCCTTTGCGGGGGAGTTTTTTTCAATTTAATGTCGATAAAAGTGGCTTAGGCTTGTTCAAAGACTTACAATCGCTCAATACCGCCAGCCTAGCTTTGACCTATGCCAAATATCAAGCCTTGAATAAAAAATTATTTTTTGAGAATTATAATCGGGGTTTTTGGCTGATTCAACGTGTGCAACCTTATGCCAATGCGCAGGCATTGGGTTATGGCGATAATTATTTGCGCGGTTATGAAAATTTTGTAATTGATGGACAGAGCTATTTGTTGAGTAAAAATACGCTCAAGTTTCGCTTGTTTGAAGCGATTAAAAAAGCTAAATTTATTCCCATTCGCCAGTTTCGAACCATTCCTATAGCTATGTACCTCACCACGTATTGGGATATGGGCTATGTGCGAGACCAGTATTTTACCGAAACCAGCAATCAATTTTCTAACAAGTTTATCTTTGGCTACGGAGTTGGTTTAGATTTATTTACTTATTATAATATGGTTATCAATTTCAACTACTCATTCAATCAACAAGGCGTGGGAGGCTTTTTTATCAATTTCAATGGTGGAATTTGAGAGTACCAACCCTTTGAAAGGTACTCAGGTACAAATTTAGAAATAAAACACAATTTTGTAATCTATTGACAATCAACTACTTATACTCTTTATAAAATATTTCTGACTCATTTTGAGTTTCACACAAAAATACTAACAGGCATTTGTGTCTATTCAGAATAATTTTGAACACTGATTGCGCAGATTTTTATGATGGCTATGATAAAAAATCTGCGTTCTAATCAAATAAGGAACAAGAAAAAAATAATGCGTACCAGCAATTCCCACTGTATAAATTTTAAACGAATGTTTGATTTTTTAGAATATTTAAAAATAGACTTTCTGTAACTAATTGATAATGAGGTGATTATAAATACACTTTTTTTACAACTTTCTTTTTTCTTGATAAAAAAGAAACAAAAAATCAAGCCTGCACC